>CAYQQT010000155.1:0-2342 GCA_964419375.1 uncultured bacterium | reverse complement strand
AGCACGTGGCCTTCACCGACCTGCGCGAGTTCGTCGCGCACCTCGACAGGCAGGGACGTCTCCACCGCGTGAGCGTCCCCGTCTCGCGCGACCTGGAGATCACCGAGATCACCGACCGCGTCTCCAAGCGCAGCGGCGGCGCCAACGTCGCCCTCCTCTTCGAGCGCGTGGAAGGCTTCGACATGCCCGTGCTCGTCAACGCCTTCGGCTCCGAGGACCGCATGGCGGCCGCCCTCGGCGTCGAGCGCCTGGACGACCTCGGCGCCCGCGTGGCCAAGCTGCTCGATCTGAAGATGCCGGGCACCTTCGCCGATCGTTTGAAGAAACTCGGCACCCTCATCGACGTCGCCAGGGCGGCGCCCCGTCACGTCACGCAGGCGCCCTGCCAGGAGATCGTGGAGACGGCGAATCCGTCGCTGGCGGGCCTGCCGGTGTTGCGGTGCTGGCCGGGCGACGGCGGGCGCTACATCACGCTGCCGGGCGTCTTCACGCGCGAGGCGCGCACGGGCGCGCGCAACGTCGGGATGTACCGACTACAAATCTTCGACGACCGCACGCTCGGCATGCACTGGCAGATCCACAAGGGCGGCGCCGAGCACGAGCGCGTGGCCGAGAGCGGCCGCATGCCGGTGGCGATCGCGCTCGGCGGCGATCCCGCGATGATCTACGCCGCCTCCGCTCCCCTGCCCCCGGGCGTCGACGAGGTCGTCTTCGCGGGCTGGCTGCGGGGGTCGGGCGTGGATCTCGTGCGGTGCAAGACGATCGACCTCGAGGTGCCGGCGCAGGCCGAGATCGTGCTGGAGGGCTACGTGGATCCCGTCGAGCGGCGGCTCGAGGGTCCGTTCGGTGACCATACGGGGTACTACTCGCTCGCCCGCGACTACCCCGTCTTCCACCTCACGGCGGTCACGCGGCGCGCGCGGCCGATCTATCCCACCACGATCGTGGGGCGCCCGCCTCAGGAAGATTATTGGCTCGGCAAGGCAACGGAGCGGCTCTTTCTGCCCATCATCAAGCTGATGCTGCCCGAGGTGATCGACATAAACATGCCGGCGGAGGGCGTGTTCCACAATCTCGTCATCGTCTCTATCCGTAAGCGTTACCCGGGACACGCGCGCAAGGTGATGACGGCGCTCTGGGGCATGGGCCTGATGATGCTCGCCAAGACCATCGTGGTGGTGAGCGAGCACGTCAACGTGCACGACCTCTCGGAGGTGGCCTGGCGCGCCACCGGCAACATCGACCCCAAGCGTGATCTGCTGCTCATCGACGGGCCCATGGACGATCTGGACCACGCCGCGCTTCGCCACCGCTTCGGCGGCAAGCTCGGCGTGGATGCCACCGAGAAGGGGCCCATGGACGACATCGTGCAGACGTGGCCCGACGAGATCGTGATGACGGATGAGGTGCGCGAGCGCGTGAGCCGGCGCTGGAAGGACTACGGGCTCTGAGCAAGCTGTCGCACCTGCTCGACGCCATCAAGTTCGAGCACACGGTCTTCGCGCTCCCCTTCGCCTACATCGCCATGCTCCTCGCCGCCGGCGGCTGGCCCGGCTGGTGGACGATCGGCTGGGTCACGGCCGCCATGGTGGGCGCCCGCACCTGCGCCATGGCTGCCAACCGCGTGGTGGACCGCTGGATCGACGCACGCAACCCGCGCACGGCGGGGCGCCACCTTCCGCGCGGGCTTCTCGCCGCGTGGGAGCTGACGGCGCTGGCGGCGGGCGGCGCCGTGCTGATGTTCGTGGCCGCCGCCATGCTGAACCCGCTGTGCCTGGCGCTGTCGCCGCTGGCGCTCGCCTTCCTCGTGGGCTACTCCTACACCAAGCGCTTCACGTGGGCCTCGCACTGGATCCTCGGCTTCACGGACGGCATCGCCGCCGCCGGCGGCTGGATCGCCGTGCGCGGGCAGTTCGAGGCGCCGGCCCTCGTGCTCTGGTTCGCGCTCACGGTGTGGATCGCGGGCTTCGACCTCATCTACGCCTGCCAGGACATCGACTTCGACCGCGCCCACCGCCTGCACTCGTTCCCCGCCCGCTTCGGCCCCGCCGCCGCCCTGCGCCTGGCGCGCGTCAATCACCTGCTCACCGCCCTCGCCCTCGCCCTCCTCGGCTGGATGACCGGCCTCGGCCCCGTGTACTGGATAGGCTGGACGGCCGTCGTCGGCCTCCTCGTCTACGAGCACTCGCTGGTGGCGCCCGACGACTTCTCGAAGGTCAACGTCGCCTTCTTCAACGTGAACGGCTACATCGCCCTCATCGTCCTCGCGGCGGTAGTCGGGGGGCAATGGTAGTGCGAGGTGAAGCCGTTCCACGGCTGAGCCGAGCAGATATAAAAAGAAG
>CAYQQT010000154.1:0-8033 GCA_964419375.1 uncultured bacterium | reverse complement strand
AACGCGATAGCCGCTCCTTGACGTACATCGGCCAAGCACCCTACTCTCACTCGCATCGGTCGAGTGCGCGTCCTGGCGCTGGGGAGGCCGAATGACGTCGTGCCCGCGCTGTCAACAGGACAACCCGTCCACGGCGCGCTTTTGCATGGGCTGTGGGCTCGCCGTGAACACCCCGCCGTATCTCGCCCAGAAAATCGTCGGCTCTCGCCCCACACTGCACGGCGAGCGCAAGCAGATCACGGTGCTCTTCGCCGACCTGAAGGGGTCGCTGGAGGCGATCGCGGGGGTCGATCCCGAGGACGCACGAACGGTGCTCGATCCCGTCCTCGAGCGGATGATGGAAGCCGTGCACCGTTACGAGGGCACCGTCAACCAGGTGATGGGCGACGGCATCATGGCCTTGTTCGGAGCGCCCGTCGCCCACGAGGATCACGCCGTGCGCGCCTGTTACGCGGCGCTACGGATGCAGGCGGCACTGGAAGCGCTGGGCCGCGACGAGCGCTACCGCGAACGCATCGTGCCGCGCATCCGTATCGGCCTCAACTCGGGCGAGGCGGTCGTGCGTGCCATCGGCAACGACCTCTCGATGGACTACAGCGCCATCGGGCTCACCACGCACCTGGCCGCCCGCATGGAGAGCCTCGCGGCGCCGGGCACGATTCTCGCCACCGCAGCCACGGCGCGTCTGGCTGCCGGATGGGTCGAGCTGCGATCGCGGGGCCCGGTGGCGGTCAAGGGCCTCGGCGAGGCGGTCGAAGTCCATGAGGTGACGGGTCGCGGACCGGTTCGGACCCGGTTGGCGTTCGCCGCCGCGCGCGGACTGAGCCGGTTCGTGGGCCGCGAGGACGAGCTGGCCGAGCTCGCTCGCGCCCGCGACCGGGCCGCCGCGGGCCACGGCCAGGTCGTGGTGCTCGTCGGCGAGCCCGGCGTGGGCAAGTCCCGCGTGGCGTGGGAATTCTCTCACTCGCTGCGCGCGGAGGGTTGGCTCCTGCTGGAGGCGAGCGTCTCCGCGTGGGCGCGCGGCACTCCGTACGCACCGATCGTCGAGCTGGTGCGCGCGTATCTGGATGTGGCCGAAGGCGATCCGCCGGCGGCGGTCGCGGACAAGGTGCTGCTCGGTCTGCCCTCTGATTACCCGGCGGCGATGATGGCGCCGCTGCTGGCGCTGCTCGAGGCGCCGCTGGAGCGCGCCCAGGATGCGGAGTGGCCCGAGCTGGAATCCGACGAGCGGCGCCGCCGGACGATCCGCGCGGTGAGGCAGCTCCTCGTCGCGCGCGCCGGAAAGCAGCCGATGTGCCTTCTGGTCGAGGACCTGCACGACGTCGATCCGGACACGCAGGCCGTGCTCGACGGACTGACGGAGGGCGCCGCGGCCGCTCCGATGCTGATCCTGGTCACGTCCCGTCCCGAGCGTGAGCACCGCTGGCCGGAGGCGACGGCGGTGACGCAGCTCCGGGTGGAGCCGCTCCCGTCGAGGGCCGCGCGCGCGCTCATCGGCGGCCTCGTCGGTGACGTGGCAAGCGCCGATCCGGTGGCCTCGCTGCTCGCCGAGCGGACGGAGGGCAATCCGTTATTCATCGAGGAGAGCGTGCGGCACCTCGTCGAGGTGGGCGCGCTCGCCGGCGCGGCCGGCGCGTATGTCATGACGGCGGCGACGGCGGCCGCGCACCTGCCGGCCACCGTGCGCTCGGTCCTCGCGGCGCGCATCGACCGGCTCGACCCCGGCGACAAATGGCTGCTCGAGCTCGCCTCCGCCATCGGCCGCGACGTCCCGCGATGGCTCCTGGAGGCGGCTGGTGACGCGCCGGCCGAGGCGGTGGCAGTCGGCCTCGGGCGCCTGCGGGCGGCCGAGCTCCTCACCGAAACACGCCCTCTGCCGGAGCCACAGTACGCGTTCACGCACGCGCTGACCCTGGAGGCCACGTATGCGGGCCTCGTGCGCGAGCGGCGGTGCGCGCTCGATGCGGCCATCGTCGCCGCGCTGGAGCGACGCCGCGACGACTCGGTGGACCGCATGGCACGGCTGGCGCACCATGCCTGGCGCGGCGAGTTGTGGGACAAGGCGTTCCGGTACGGCCGCGAGGCGGGCCGGCAGGCTCTCGCCCGCTCGGCGCACCAGGCGGCGGCGGCCGCCTTCGAGCAGGCGCTCGCCGCGCTCGCCGAGCTGCCCGAGACGCCGGAGCGGCTCGAAACCGGTGTCGACGTGCGACTGGAGCTGCGCAGCGCTCTCGGCCCCCTCGGCGAGTACCAGCGCATGCGCGCCTGCCTGTTCGATGCCGAGCGTCTGGCCGAGCGTGTCGGTGACCCTCGACGGCAGGGTCTCGTCGCCGCCTTTCTGCTGAACTACCACACCCTTCGCGGCGACCTCGGGCGCGCGGCCGAGTACGGCGCGCGCGCGACCGCGCTCGGCAACACCGTCGGCGATCGTCCGTTGCGCGTGCTGACGGGCGCCATCTTCGCGCTCGTACACTGGGCCCGCGGCGACTTCCGGCAGGCGGTGGGGCGCGCGAGCACGACCCTCGATCTGCTCGCCGACGTCGACGAGCGTGAGCGCTTCGGGATCATGCACCTGCCCGGCGTGTATACGCGGACGGTGATGGTGTGGTCGCTGGCCGACCTCGGCGATTTTACGACCGCGGCGAGACTCGCCGCCGAGGCGCAGGCGTTGGCCGACCGCGTGGGCCACGTGCCGAGCCGGATCTTTGCGGCGCTCGGCCGCGGCACGCTCGCGATGCGCCGCGGTGCGCCCGCGGAGGCCATCCCGGTTCTCGAAGAGGCGCGTGCCCTCTGCGAGGCGGCCGGGCTCCCGGCGGTCTTTCTGGAGGTGGCGGGCCCGTTGGCGTCGGCCTACTGCGAGACCGGCCGCGCGGGCGACGCCATCACGCTGCTGGAGGAGGCGATCGCGCGCGCCATCCAGCTGCGCCACCTGATCGGGCACTGGCTGCGCGGCGGCGGCCTCGGCGAAGCGTACCTCGCGGCGGGGCGTCCGGAGGAGGCGTTGCCGCTCGCGCAGATGCACGTGGAGATCACGCGCCGGATGGAGGCGCGCGGCGCTCACGCGTGGGCGCTCCGACTCGTGGGCGAGGTCGCGCTCGCGCAGCGTCCCCCCGACGTCGCCCTTGCCGACCGCGCGCTGGAGGCGGCCCGGCAGATCGCGCAGGAGCTGGCCATGACCCCGCTCCAAGGCCGGGTCCTCCTCGCGGTCGCGCGCCTGCATCACGCCCGCGGCGACGAAGCGCTGAACGCCGCCGAAGACATCTTCCGCAAGCTCGACATGCCGCTCTGGCTCCAGCACGCCTCCGCCCTCCGCACGTCGCTGCCCGGCTGAGGGGGTCGCGCCGGTGTGGTTGCCGACGCCACGTACTGGTGCTACGTTCGGCGCGGCCAACCACGGCACACGCACCCCGCGGGGAGGGGACTATGGGTGTTGCAGGACTGTCAGATCTCGGGCTCTGGATCAAGACCGTTGATGTTGATTGGGACCTGAATCGCGACCTCGTACGCATCAGTGAAGTCGGTGTGATCGCCAAGTTCGGAGAGGTCACGGTGCCTGCCAGCCTCAGCTATCGGCCGAAAGGGCTGAAGATCGGCATGCAATTCAGGAACAGTCACCAGGTGGGCCCGGCGGGGCAGAATTCGCAGATCGAGTTCGCGGCCGGGCCGAAGGGCACGACGGGCGGATGGGTATGGACGCCCGTGCCCCAGCACACCGGCGCCAACAGCGTCACGGCGAAGCTCGGCGAGGTGTTCGGTGCGCCGCCGGGAACGACGTGGCGCGGGTATCGGATCACGAGCCAGATGTTCGCGCCGTACCCGGCGCCGTCGCCCGGCAACGAGGCCGATGAGCGCCTGTATTTCCGGGTCCTCATCCGGAACTTTTCCCCGCACATACATCCGCCGGGGAACTATCAGGTGAACGATGTGCACGTGGTCCCCATGGTGTGCATCCTCGGAGACATCCCGAGCTTCTCCGGCCACTATGCCCTCGGAATCGGCGCCTTCACCGTCGGGCATGGCGCGGGGGCCATACAGTTCGACTCCGAGGTGATCGCTCACGACGTTCCCATCGACGCTGCCGCTCCTGTGTTGCCTCCGGTTCCGGGAGCGAAAAGGCCGCCCGCTGATCGACGGCCTCCGGGACGACGGCCCCCGAAGGTGACGCTGCCGCGACGTCCGAAGCCGCCCAAGGGGCCGCGGCCGCCGCGGCCCGGTCCCGACCCCGGCCCGGTGCGGAACCGCCGCCGCTCGCCGGCGAAGCGCCGCAAGCGCTAATATTAGTGAGAGGGACCGGCTAGCAGGCTGCTAAAAAACGCGCCCTGCTAGTAGTCGGAGCGCCCGTCCACGGTGATGACCGCGTAGGGCGGTGGCACGGTCCATAGCCCGTTGCCGGGCCGCGTCGAGAGACGCTCGGTGCCGCCGCTGATGTCCTGCGTGCGCGCGCGGTAGTAGATCTGAGAAGGCGCGCCCCCGGCTCGAAGCGCGGCCCACTCGGACGGCGTCGGGCTCCACGTCGCGTAGCAGGTGGGCGCAGCACCGCTCGGATCGCGGTTGACGATGATCCACGGGCTCTGGGCGGTGATGGTGGCGAACGTCGGATCGGTCGTGACCTCGACTTTGAGCTTGTCGTTGCATGGCGCCGGAGTGGGGTTGGTGGCGCCCCCGGCACCGTCCAGCCGGTAGCGCGGGCCGGTCCACACGTGGAACTTCGGGATGGGCGCGGCGGCAAGCCGGAGAAAGTCCCGATCGACGACCGTGACGTTGTTGACCTCGTCATCGTCGCCGGTGTCGTCGTCATCGACGTCGATGACCGCATCGGCGCCCGGGTTCGCGACGGGGCATTCGACGCGTGCGTCGTTGCCGGGGTCGCCGTCGAGACACTGCCACGGGAGGAGAAACAACCCCGCGCGTGCGAAGCCGGCCGTCACCTTGTTCGTGGTGTGGGTGCCGTCTTGAGTCGGCGGTCCGCCCACCAGCCCTGACGTGGCCCACTGCTCCACCATCTTGAACTCCAGCTCGACGAGCCGCTGGCTCGTTCCCAGATCGGTGTTGCCCGGCTCGAAGACATTGAAGAAGCCCGCGTGTATCAGTGCCCGCTGGAACCGGACGCCGAACTGTGTCACACCCGACGCCCGCGACTTGCTCCGCATGCCGGCGCGCACCTCCCACAGGGCCGCACCGGCGATCTGGCCGTCGGCGTACTGGTTCGGCGTGACCGTGAGCCGCCGGTGCTCAGGGAAGTGGTCGCCGGTGGCCACCCCCGCCGTCACCTCGAGCTTCCGCGGAAACCCACTACGCTCGTTGTGGTTCGTCTGATGGCAGTAGCGGCTCGCATTGGTGCCGTTCATGTTCTTGCCCATCCAGCCGCCGATGCAGTTCGTCGATTCGAGGTGTGCGCCCCAGAAATCGGCGAGGTCGTGGAAGGGCCCCCATCCGCGAGGGAGGTCGCAGACCTCTGTCGTGCCCGGGGCGCACCAGTCCCAGGGCCGGCCTTCGGCAAGGACGGAGGTTGCCGAGTGCCCCAGCTCGTGGGCGACGATGGTGTTGTCGTGGGCCGGGTTCAACAGCTTATTGGGCGCGTCGGGGCATAGCGGATCCGAGTACCCGGGACACATGCCGAACTGCATTCCCATGTCGGCATTGCAGCCCCACGCCGAGTACTCCACCGTGGGGGCCCACGGCGAGGCGGGAAACGGCTGGAAGATGCCGCCGCCGACCACCGTGTCGTGGTGCCGCATGGCCGTGGCGAACAGGCTCACCTGCTGGAAGTACTTGTTGGCCGCTTCGCCGCCCGGCGTCGCGCACACCGCGCCCGCGGGGTCGTTGATCCAGGGCTGGTCGAAGTTCGCGGGTGGTGTGGGGGAGCCGGTGGCAGCGGGGATCTCGACCTCGGAGCCGTCATAGCTCCCGGCGCGGTAGTTCAGCCGGATCGACACGTTACCGCGCGCGAGCGTGTACTTTCCGGCGACGGGCGCATCCACTTCGAAGGGCACGCTGAGAGTCCCGGCCACGCCGGGGTCGCGGTTGAACGTGCGGCCGACCGCGCCCGCAGGCTTCATCATCGGCTCGAGAGCCAGAAGTTTTCCGTTCTCGGCGTCGGCCCACAGCAGGAATGACCCTTCGCGTCCACGCCACGCGGCCTCGACCACCATGCGGTAGGCGTACCGCAAGACCGCTCGGCCCGTCGCGTCGGTCCCGAAGGGAAGCAGCACCAGGCGCGGACCCCTCGGCGGCAGCTTGTCGCCGATGATCTGAAAGCGGCGCAGCTGCTTCAGCCACCGTATCGCCGCCGGCACGATCGTCCTGGCGTCGAGCGCGATGGAGTTGTCGATCGTGTAGTCGCCGAGCAGTGCGCCCTGCACCGAGCGGACGCTCTCACCCTCCCACGCGGTGGCGAGCAGCGTGGCGTACTCGATAGGGATGCCACGGTGGACCTGGGTGAACGGAAAGACGATCTCGCGCCGCTCGATCCCGGGCACGTACTGCGCGAAGGAGTCCAGCATCTCGCGTGTCCGTGGCCGCAGCAGACCGGGGTTGCCGGCGTACTCGAGCGCCACCGCCCGCGCGAGCGGCGCGAGCTGCGGGCGCGGAAGCGGCACCCCGGCCTCCGGCGGCATCCGGAGCTCCGCGATATCGCGCGTGAAGCCGATCGCGCGCAGGATCGGCGCGATGACTTCGTCGCGCACGCTGCGCGCGGTCACGTCCTTGCGCGCCGCGGGCGTGAGCACCACCGCGATGGTGTCGCCGTCGTACGCGGGCAGCCATCCTCGCATGCCCTCCGGCAGCGCCTTGACGTTGCTGCCGTCGAGGAGATGCCGCTTGCCGGGAGCGGGAGCCACGATTCGAGGCGGCTCCTGGTCAGTGCTGACTGACAGCCGTGCCGGGGGCACGATCGCTGAGCTGGCGCAGCCGGTGGTTGCGGCGAGCGCGGCGGCGAGCAGGGTCCACGTCGTGATTCGCCTGGCTGCTCTCATGGGGGCCCCCTCGTCGATGGACGACTCGTGAGCTGCAAGCGGAGCCGCGGGACGGGACGCTGGTTACTCGCCGGCTGCGACCCCCGCCGTCTCCTCGACGTCGAGCGTCGTCACCCGCCGCAGCTCGCGGCGGTACTTGGTGTCGTCGAAGGGCTTGCCGCGGTGCATGGTGGCGCGGTTGTCCCAGATGACGAGGTCGGCGACGCGCCAGGAGTGGCGGTAGACGAACTCCGGCTGGGTGGCGTGCTCCATGAGGTCGCGCAGGAGCAGCCGGCCTTCCGGGACCGGCCAGTCGATGATCCGCGAGGCGTGCGAGGCGACGTACAGCGACCGCCGGTTCGAGCGCGGGATCATGCGCACGAGCGGGTGGATGGCGCCCTTGAGGGTGTCCTGCTCGTCCTTGGAGAACTCGAACCCGAGCGTCTGCCGCGAGTGCGCGATGGAGTGGTGCACGCGCAGCCCTTCGAGGCTGGCCTTCATCTCCGCGTCGAGCGTGTCGTAGGCGGCGCGCATGTCCGCATACTCGGTATCTGCGGCGACGGGCGGGACCACCTTCGCCGACAGCATCGAGTAGCGGCCGGGCGGGTCCTGGAACGAGGCATCCGTGTGCCAGAGGCGGTTGCCGAGGCCGTACATGCGACGGCGGTTGTCGGACTTCATGACCTCGCCGTTCTCGTCGAGGTTCGAGATGTCGCCGAGCGCTTCGTTGCCGAAGCGGTTCTTCTGCAGGGCGCTGATGCCCAGCTTGGTGTGCAGCCGGCCGTCGAGCCGCTGGGCGAACGCCAGGTGCTCCTCGTCGGAGAACGTCTGATCGCGGAAGACGAGGACGGCGTACTCGTCCATACCTTCGCGGATGTGGGCGAGGGTTTCCGCATCGTGGACACGGCGAAGGTCGATGGGGCTCACTTCAGCGACGAAGTGCGGATGGAGCTTGCGGAATGTCAATGCCACGGCACTCGCCTCCTGCTGGCTTTCAAGGAAGCCTAGGACGACGACGGGCGGTCAGTCAAGCGCGCGCCCCGGCGAGGCCGGCCCACAGCGCGGGCAGGCGGGCGAGCGCCG
>CAYQQT010000153.1:0-8052 GCA_964419375.1 uncultured bacterium | reverse complement strand
TGCGCAGCGGGAACTCGACGTTGCGGCGGGCGGTCATGTGGGGGAAGAGCGCGTAGCTCTGGAAGACGACGCCGATGTTCCGATGGTAGGCGGGCACGCCCGTCACGTCTCGGCCCCCGAGGCGGATCTCGCCGGAGGTCGGCTCCTCGAAGCCGGCGATCATCATGAGCGTCGTGGTCTTGCCCGAGCCGCTCGGCCCCAGCAGCGTCACGAACTCGCCCCGCGCGATGTCCAGGCTGATGCCGTCCACGGCGGCGGCCCGGCCGTCGTAGCTCTTCGCGAGCCGCTGCAGCGTGAGGTAGCCCGCGGCCACTACTCGGCGAACTGGCTCGCGCGCCACTTGAGCGCGGCGCCGAGGCCCTCCTTCTCCTTGATCTCCTGGAACTGCGTGCCGAAGGCCGTGCGCGCCGCGTAGAGCGGGGCGACGACGTCGAGGCCGGCGAGGATGGCGTTGCGGAAGCCGGCCGCCTCGGCGCCGCGACGCGTGGCCAGCTTGGTGGCGATGAGCGCCTCCGGAGAGATCAGCGCCACGCGCCGCGCCAGCGTCATCGTGGCCGCCGGCAGGTCGGCGAGGGTCACCACGCGGTTCACCATGCCGAGCTGGTGCGCGGTGCTGGCGTCGATGGTGTCACCGAGGTAGAGCAGCTCGCGCGCGCGCTTGAGACCGATGAAGAACGGCATCACGAGGGCGGGGCCGACGTTCGAGAAGCGGATCTCGGGCTCGCCGAAGAGCGCGTTGTCGGCGGCGATGGTCATGTCACAGAGCATCGCGAGCTCGCAGCCGCCGCCGAGCGCGTGGCCCTGCACGGAGGCGATGACCGGCTTCTTCATGTCCCACGGGGTCATCTCCATGGCCACGTCCTCGGTGAGCGAGGTGTGCCAGGCGAGCGCGTCGTGGCGCCACGCGGCCTTGGTGGGGTCGCCGCCCGCGATGTCGTAGCCGACGCAGAAGCTGCGGCCCTCCGCGCGTAGCACCACCACGCTCGTGGCGGGGTCGTCGTCGGCCTCGTGCAGGCGCTCGCCGATCCCGCGGCGGACATCTTTGTTGATGGCGTTCAGCTTGTCGGGCCGGTTCAGGGTGACGGTGCCGACGGCGCCGTCGACCCTGTAGGTGACGAGGTCACGATCCATATGGGCTCCTGGTCTTCAGGCGCGGGGGACGATGAGCGCGTCGACGACGACGCAGCCCTCGCCCCGCGCGCGCACCATGATCGGGTTCACGTCGATCTCGGCGATCGCCTCGCGCTCCGCCCACGCGAAATCGGCGATGGCGTCGAGGCAGCGGCCGAGGGCGGGCACGTCCGCGGGCGGCCGGCCGCGGAAGCCGCCGAGCAGGGTGGCGGCACGCGTCTGCGCGATCATCGCCTCCGCGTCGCCCTCGCGCAGCGGCAGCGCGCGCAGCGCGACGTCGCCGAGCGCCTCGATCATCACGCCACCGGCGCCGAAGGCCAGCACGAGGCCGAAGTCGGGATCGCGGCTCACGCCGGCGAAGACCTCGAGCCCGCCCGCTGTTTCCTGCACCAGGAAACCGGCGACGGCCGACCCCTTGCCTGCCTCGCGCAGCCGGCGCGCCATGCGCTCCCATTCCCCGGACAGCTCGCGCTCGTCGCGGATGCCGACGGCGACGAGCCCCAGATCCGATCGGTGCGGGATGGCGTCGGAGACGACCTTCAGCACGACGGGATAGCCAAGCGTGCGGGCGGCCGCGCGCGCCTCGTCGAGCGCGGCTACCTGCCGCTCTCGCACGACGGGCACACCGGCCGTCGCGAGCACGCGCTTGGCGTCGCCCTCGTGGATGGTCGGCCGCGCGCCACCGGCAAGCAACGCCGCCACGCGCCCACCGGAGGCGGCGATCGCGCGCGAGGGACGGAGGGGCTCGCTCCACCGCGCGAGCCGGTCCACGGCGCCGAGGCCCTGGCGCGTGCCGCCGATGAGGGCGATGCCGTGCTCGCGCAGGAAGTCCGACTGGTCGCGCCGGAAGACGCCGGAGCGCATGGTCATGAAGTAGAAGGGCTTCGTGGAGGCCTTGGCGCCCGTGGCGAGCAGGCGCGCGTATTCCAGCATGCGGCTGGTTACGCCGATGGGCTGGTCGTCGAAGCTGTCGCTGCAGAGCGCGACGGCGTCGGAGTCGGGATCGGCGCCGAGCACCTGCAGGGCGTGCGGGAAGTTCGTGGCGAAATCCCCGTTGCCCCAGGCGTCGAGCGGGTTCCCGTCGCCGGTGAGCGTGCCCACCACGCGCTCCACCTCGGCGCGCGCGCCCGCGGAGAGCGGCGGCAGCTCGAGCCCGGCGGTGGAGGCGACGTCGAGGATCAGCTCCGCCTGGCCGCCGGAGGCGGTCATCACGGCGAGGCGCCGCCCGCGGGGCCAGCGCTCGCCCTGGCAGCAGGCGAGCACCTCCGTCATCTCGTCGAGGTCGGCCACCTCGATCGCCCGGTGCGCCCGCAGCACCGCGGACAGCACGCGCGACTCGCCCGCGAGCCCGCCCGTGTGGCTCGTCACCGCGCGGCGCGTGCGCTCGCTCTTGCCCGCCTTCAGCACCACCACCGGCTTGCCGCGGTCAGCGGCGCGGTCGAGCGCGGCCACGAAGCGCTCGGGATCGCGCACGCTCTCGGTGAAGGTGGCGATGACGCGCGTCTGGGGGTCGTCGATGAGGTACTCGAGGAAGTCGGCGGTGCTCAGCACGGCCTCGTTGCCCGACGAGATCACGTGGCTCCAGCCGAAGCGGCGGCAGTCCGCGAGGAGGCCGATGCAGATGGACCCGCTCTGCGAGATGAGGCCCACGTTGCCGGCGAGGGGGACGGGATCCCGTAACGCCGTCACGTACACCATGCTGCGGTCGTGCGGGTTCACCACGCCCATGCAGTTGGGGCCGCAGAAGGCGATGGACGCTTCCCGGCAGATGGACGCGATCTCGTTCTGTACGCGCCGTCCCTCGGGGCCGGCTTCCCCGAAGCCGCCGTCGAAGACCACCACGGCACCGAGGTTACGCTCGGCGGCCGGGCGCATGTGCTCGAGCACGCGCTCGTGCTTGACGCACACGGCGAGGCAATCGACACCGACCGGCAGGGACGCGACCGATGGATAGCAGCGGCGGCCGAGCAGCGTCTCGTACTTGGGATTGATCGGGTAGATGTCGCCGGGGAAGCCCATGAGCTCGAGCGATTCCACCACCGCGCGTCCGATGGACGGGCGCTCGGAGGCGCCGAGCACCGCCACCGACCGCGGGCGGAGGAGGGCGTCAAGCCGCACGGCCGCTCCGCGTGCGCGCGAGGAGGACGACGAGGCTCCCCAGCGCGACGAGCGTGAAGAGGAGCGTGGAGACGACGGAGATGACGGGGTCGGTCTCCAGCCGGATGCTCTCGAACATCTTCTTGGGCAGCGTGCTCGCCTCCCGCCCGGCGATGAAGAGCGCGACCACTGTCTCGTCGAAGGAATGGAGGAAGGCGAAGAGCGCGCCCACGAGGATGCCCGGCCGCAGCACGGGCAGCGTCACCCACCAGAACGTGCGCAGGGGGCCGGCGCCGGCGCTCATCGCCGCCCTCTCCAGATTCGTGTCGAAGCCCTTGAGGGAGGCGGTGATGGCGAGCAGCGCCACGGGGACGGAGAGCGCGGTGTGCGCGAGGATGACGCCGGCGTGGGTGCCGGCGAGGCCCAGGCGGCCGAGGGTGTTGTAGTAGCCGAGCGCACTCACCACGAGCGGCACGATCATGGGCGACATCAGGAGCAGGTTCACCGCGGACTTGCCGCGGAAGCGATGGCGCACGAGCGCGAACGACGCCGGCAGCACGAGCAGCAGCGTGACGAGCATGGTGGCGGTGGCGATCACGAAGCTGTTCAGCGTGGGAGAGAGCCAGCGCGGGTCAGTGAAGTACTGCTGGTAGTAGCCGAGCCAGTAGCCCGGCGGCGGGAACTGGAACGACAGCGCCGTCGAGAACGACATGGGCACCACGATGAAGACGGGCGCGATCAGGAAGGCGGCCACGAGCACGGCAAGGGCAACGACGAGCACGGCTGTCAGCCCCAGAGCCGGTCGAGCCCGACGAAGCGCGTGTAGACCGCGATCACCGCGAAGGTGACGGCGAGCAGCACGACGGACAGCGCGGAGGCGAAGCCCCACGCCAGCAGCTCCTCCACCTGCTGCGCGATGAGCTGGGAGATCATCATGTCGCGCGGGCTGCCGAGCAGGACGGGCGTGACGTAGAAGCCCAGGCACAGCGTGAAGACGAGCAGGCAGCCGTTGACCACGCCGGGCAGGCTCTGGGGCAGGAACACGTGGCGGAAAGCGTGGCGCGGCCGCGCCCCCAGACTGGCCGCCGCCCGCAGGTGATGCGGGTCGATCTTCTTCATCACCGCGTAGAGCGCCATGACCATGTACGGCAGCAGGATGTGCGTCATCCCGAGCGTGGAGGCGAACGTCGTGAACAGCAGCTGGGGCGGCTTCAGGCCGATGGCGGTGGCGAGGGCGCTGATGGGTCCGTTGGCGCCGAAGATCACCATCCACGAGTACGTGCGCACGAGGAAGCTCGTCCAGAAGCTCACGCCGATGGCGACGAGCAGCACGACCGCCAGCCGTCCCCCCCGCCGGGCCATCACGTAGGCGAGCGGGTAGCCGAGCAGCAGGCACGCCAGCGTCACCAGCAGCGAAGCCTGGAAGGTGGTGGCGAGGACGCGCAGGTAGAGCGGCGTCGTGAAGATGCGGTGATAGTGCGCGAGCGAGAGCGCGGGATCGGTCACGCTCAGGATCAACACCCGAACGAGCGGGATCACGAAGGCGAGGACGAGAAACAGGCACGCCGGGGCGAGCAGCACCCACGGCGTGCCGAACGGCCGTCTCACGTGGCGAGCCACTGCGCGAAGCGCTCGCGGATCTGCGCGAGGTTCTGGCCGAGCCACGTGGGCTCGGGCATGAACCCGACCTTGAGGTGCTCGGGATACGTGGGCATCTTCCGCGCCTGCGCGGGCTGGATGAAGTCGAAGGCCTTGGGGGTGAGGGGCCCGTAGGAGAGGCGCGTGCAGAAGTCCGCTTGCGGCTTGGGCTGGGTCGCGAAGTCGACGAAGCGCCAGGCGTTCTTCGCGCGCGGGGTGCCACGCGGGACGAACCAGTTGGTGTTGTAGCTCTCCGCCTGGTTCCACACGAACTCCAGCGGCACGCCCTGCTCGGCGAGCTCGTTGGCACGCGCGTTCCACATCGCGATCATGTCGACCTCACCGTCGCGGATGAGCTGCTGCGACTGGTTGGCCTGCGTCCACCACACCTTGATGTGCGGCTTGATCTCGCCGAGCTTGCGGAAGGCGCGGTCCATGTCCATCGGATAGAGCTTGTCGGGGGCCACGCCGTCCGCGAGGAGGGCATACGACATCGCGGTGAACGAGCGGTTGTAGAGGGAGCGGTTGCCGGGGAAGCGCTTGACGTCCCAGAAGTCCGCCCACGACTTCGGCCCCCCGCCCGGGAACTTGTCCTTGCGATAGGCGAGCCCGGTGGCGAGCGCGACGTTGCCCACGCCCTGCAGGTAGACCTGGTTCGGCCCCAGGTGCGTCTTGCTCACGAGGCTCCAGTCGATCGGCTCCAGCAGCCCTTCGAGGTCGGCCTGGCGCAGCTCGGGCGGGTTGATGGTGGACACGTCCCACTCGTAGCTCTTCGTCTGCACCTGCGCCTTCAGCTTGGCGAAGGACACCGGCGTCACGGTGTTGATCCGGATGCCGGTCTTCTCGGTGAAGGGCTTGAAGAAGGCCGCGTCCTCCGCCGCCGTCCAGCTTCCGCCCCAGGTGTTGACGTTGAGCGTGTTCTCCTGCGCCGCCGCACGCCGCGCCGCCACGGGCGCGAGCGCCGTGGCCGCCGCCGTCGTCTTCAGGAATGTCCTGCGATCCATGATCGTCTCCTCCACATTCGCGAGCGTTCGCCGCCGTGTCTGGGCCGAAGCCCGGGGCATTCTACTTCATCGCTCGCCGCGTGGCCGCGGGCAGGCTCACTCGTCCCGGTAGCGGTCGGCGGCTTCCATCATTGCCATGGCGCCGATGAGCTGGTTGAACTCTGCGAAGGGCATGTAGCGCTCACCCAGCGACGTCACGTCGTCGCGCTTCTTCAGCTCGCCCAGGAAGTCGGCGATGGCGCGCACGCCCACCAAGAGCGTGTCCACCGGCAGCAGGATGATGGCGTAGCGCAGCTCGCGCAGGCGCGCGAAGGGGAGCAGGGGGGAGCGGCCGCCGGGCGCGTAGTTGTAGAGCAGGGGGGCGTCGAAGGCCTTGGCCACCCGCTCCACCTGCGCTTCGTTGCGCGGGGCCTCGATGAAGAGCATGTCGGCGCCTGCCTTCAGCGCGGCCTCACCCCGCCGCAGTGCCTCGTCGAAGTCCACCGCAGAGATGGCATCCGTGCGCGCGATGATGAGGAAGTCGCGGTCGTGACGCGCCTCCGCCGCGGCGCGGATCTTGCCTGCGAACTCGCCGCGCGGGATCACCTGGTGGCCCGAGAGGTGGCCGCAGCGCTTGGGCGCCACCTGGTCTTCGATGTGCAGCCCCGCCACCCCCGCCGCCTCGTAGGCCTGCACGGTGCGCCGCACGCTGAGCGCGTTGCCGTAGCCGGTGTCGGCATCCGCGATGAGCGGCACGGTGATGGCGGCCGCCATGTTGCGCGCGTGGTCGGCCATCTCCGCGAGGCCGGCGAAGCCGAGGTCGGGCAGGCCGAGACGGGAGGCCGACGTTCCGTAGCCGGTCATGTAGACGACGGGGAAGCCGGCGCGCTCGACGAGCCGGGCCGAGATGCCGTCGTAGGCGCCCGGCACGACGAGACCGTCTTTCTTCTCCACCAAACTGCGTAGGGTGCGGCGAGCGTTCATGCGATGTCTCCTCTCGCGCGGGCGATGCGGCGGTCGAGCGCGGGATGCGAGTATAGGACGATCTCCTTGAATCGGGACGGGCGCCGCTCCGCGAGGTTCAGCGTGGCGAGCCGCTCCATGGCGCCCACGAACGCCTCGGGGTCGCGCGTGGTCGCCAGCGCCCACGCGTCGGCCTCGCGCTCGACGAAGCGGGAGAACGTGTTGCCGAGCGGCAGCGTGACGGCGCCCACCGCGAGCGTCACCAGCGCGAGCCACGGCAATCCCGCGGGGTCGGCCACACCCCGGAGACCCCACAGCGTCACGCCCCACGCCATCGCGTGGGCGGCGATCCAGAAGGTGAGCACGGTGAGCGCGGCCTGCACGAGGAGACCGCGCCGGACGTCGCCGTGGACGTGGTGGCCCAGCTCGTGCGCGAGCACGGCCTCGATCTCCCGCGGCGTGAACGTGGCGATGAGCGTGTCGAAGACGATGATCCGCCGCGTGCGGCCGAGGCCGACGAGCGCGGCGTTGGCGGTGCGGCTCTTGCGCGATTGATCGGCCACCCACACGCCGAGGGCCCGGATGCCTGCGCGCTCCGCCAGCGCCACCAGCCGCGCGCGCAGGTCCTCGTCGGTGAGCGGCGTGAGCCGGTAGAAGATGGGCATCACCCACACGGGCAGGACGGTGGCGCCGACGACGAAGACCGCGAAGAAGATCGCCGACACCGCGAGCCACCACCACCCGGTGACGCGCATGAGCGCGTACACGATCTCCACGCCCGCGAGCGCGAGGACGCCGCCGAGCGCGGACGCTTTCGCGCGATCGCCGAGCCAGGCGCCGAGCGGCTGATGGAGCAGGCCGTGACGGCGCGGCAGCACGAAGCCGGCCATGTACGCGAGGGGGAAATCGAGCAGGCCCCGCGCGGCGCCGAGGCAGATGGTGACGATCGCCACCTGGACTGCGGCCACGGTGCTGACGCGCGTCGCCGCCTGCGCCAGCGCGTGCGCGGCACCCGTGAGCAGCAGGGCCACGAGCAAGGCGACGCCGAGGGCGAAGCGGGCGCCGCCGAGCAGCAGCCGCCGGCGATGGTAGCGCCGCGTGTCGTGATCGCTCATGCCGAGCATTGTACAGAGCGCACGGGCGCGGCATACTCGCCCGGGCGCCGATCGTAGCCGCAGATCCAGGAGGGCAGCCGATGATCCGAAGTGTGTTGGCGATGGTGGTCCTCGTGCTCGTCACG
>CAYQQT010000152.1:0-8091 GCA_964419375.1 uncultured bacterium | reverse complement strand
CCGGGTGCAGGCGGCGCTGCGCCGCGGCGATCTCGACGGCGCGCGCTCCGCGGTCGGGCGGGACCTCGTGAGCCGGCCCACCGTGCTCCTCGGCGCGGGGCAGGTGGCCGCCGCCACCATCGAGTCCGTGGCCGAGAACCTCACCGACAGCGTTCTCGCTCCGGTGGCCTTCTACCTGGCGTTCGGGCTGCCCGGCGCCTTTGCCTATCGCGCCGTCAACACCGCCGACTCGATGATCGGCTACCGGCACGGCGCCCTCGAGCACTTCGGCAAGGTGGCCGCGCGGCTGGACGACGCGCTCAACTTCCTCCCGGCGCGCCTGGCCGCGTTAGCCATCGTCGTCGCCGCCGCGCCGGCCGGCGCCGACGCGGGACGTGCGTGGCAGACGATGCTCGGCCAGCACGGCCGCACCGCCAGTCCGAATGCCGGCTGGACGATGGCGGCGATGGCCGGCGCCCTGCGTGTCAGGCTCGAAAAGCCCGATCACTACGTCCTCGGCGACGGCCCCGAACCCACGGCCGACGACATCTCGACCGCGGTGCGGATCGTGATCATCGCGGCCCTCTCTGGCATGGTGATGATGGCATTGTGTATCAGATTGTTACACTCAATCAGCTCATAAACAAGATCAGGTCAGTCCTCCATCCACGGAGAGCACCTGGCCGGTTACGTACGCGGCGCGGTCGGAGCAGAGAAACGCGATGGCGGGCGCGACATCGTCCGGCCGACCCGCGCGCCCCAGCGGGATGGCCGCCAGCAGCTCCGCCCGGACCTCGGGGGCGAGGGCGGCGGTCAGCGCCGTGTCCAGGAATCCCGCCGACACGCAGTTGACGGTGACGCCGAGCGCGCCGACTTCCCGCGCGAGCGCCCGGCATAGGCCGATGAGGCCGGCTTTCGCGGCCGCGTAGGCCGTCTGGCCGCGCCGCCCCACGAGCGCCGTGGGCGAGATGACGTAAACGATGCGGCCCCACCCCTGCGCGATCATCGCCGGCATCGCATGGCGGGAGGCCAGGTATCCCCCCCGGAGGTGCACGGCCACGAGGTCGTCGAAGTCGCGGTCGCGCATGGCGAGGAGCAATCGGTCGCGGGTGAAGCCGGCGGCGTGGACGAGCACGTCGATGGGGCCCACGCGCGCGAACAGATCCTCGACCTCGGCGGACGATCCCGCATCGCAGCGCAGGAGCGAGATGGACAACCCTTCCGCGGCCACCGCCGCGCGCGCGGCGCCCGCTGCGGCCTCGTCGTGCGCGTAGGTGGCGACGACCTCGTGGCCGTCGCGGGCGAGCGCACGAGCCACCGCGAGGCCGACGCCACGGCTGCCGCCGGTCACGAGCGCCCGTCGGCAGGGGGTCGGCATGCCGGGAGTCTATCCCCGGCCGATCGGCGGACGCAACGATTGGGGCCACCCCGCTGCACTATACTGTGGCGGATGTTCGAATCCCCTGAAGGCGCGCTCCGCGGCGGCACGCCCGGCGTCATCGACGGCGTCGGCCCGTCGGGGCTGTCCGAGCCACCGCGATGGCACTGGCACTCGTACAATCGCGCGTGCCTCTATCGAATGGCGGAGGCGCTGGGCTGGGTGCCGCGCCCAGGGCGTCTGGCCCTGGCGCGACGGCTCGGGCAGGTGGCGCGCCGCTTCCTGCCCGCCGAGCAGGCGGCGGTGCGACGGACGCTGGAGGTGACGACGGGCGCCTCCGGCGCGCGCCTGGAGGCGCTCACAGCGCGCGTCTTCCAGGACTTCGCGATGTGCTTCAGCGATCTCGTCTCGACGAATCGCCAGCCCCTGGCGCGGCTGTCCGCGTACGTGGCGTCGGTGAGCGGGGGCGACGACGTGGGGCGGTTGCCGGGCGGCCTCGTTTCGGTGACGGCCCACGTCGGAAACTGGGAGCTCGCCGGCCGCCTCCTTGCCGGCGAGTCGGCGCGCCGCACCAACGTCGTCGTCGCCGCCGAGGAAGCGCCCGAGCTCGAGCGTTGGGTGCGACGCAACGGTGACGGCATGCGGTTCGTGCCGCGCAGCGATCCCCGCATCGGCATCCAGCTCGTGTCGGCGCTACGGCGCGGCGAGGTCGTCGCGCTGCAGGGCGACCGCGCCATCGGCACCCGCGGCGACGTGGCCATTCCCTTCTTCGGACGGCCCGCGTTCTTCCCGCTCGGGCCCTTCCTGCTCGCGCGCGCGGCGGGTGTGCCCGTGGTGCCCGCCTTCTGCGTGCTCGGCCCCGGATATCGCTACACCGTGCGCCTGGCGCCGCCGATCACCGTGGAGCGCGGCGACGAAGAGGGGGCGGCCCGCGTGTGGGTGGGACTGCTCGAGGACATCGTGCGCGAGCACCCGACGCAGTGGTTCAACTTCTTCGACGTGTGGTCGCCATGAGCGACGCCTCCGTGGCCGCGCCGTCGAGCGTGGGCACGGCCGCCCCCGTCGACTTCGCACGGGCGGACGCCGTCGCCGCCACCGTCACGCGCCTGCTACCGCCGTCGGTGGCGCCGCTCTTCGGGCCGCGGTTCACCCGCTCCGACTTCCTCTTCGACGAGTACGTGCACCGGCTCACCGTGCAGGTCTTCGCGGAGTGCGGTCTCGAGAGCGCGCTGGGAGAGTGGAGCAGGCCCGAGGACGTCGCCGCGCGCTGCCGCCTCGATCCGCAATCCAGTGCGGTGCCGTTGGACTGGATGCTTCGCCATCTCGCCGGCCGCGGCGTGCTCGCAAGCGACGCGGGGCGGTTCCGCGCCGAGCGTAACCTCGCCGCCCTCGATCCAGCCGAGGTGCTGGCGGAGCAGCGCCGGCACGACGCCACGTGCCTGCCGTCGTACGCGCTCGCCGAGACCGCGGCCCGGGAGTATCCGGCCTTTCTGCGCGGCGAGCGCTCGGGCGAGGAGATCCTGCTTGCGCCGCGGCGGCTGTCGCTGTGGACGAGCTATTTCTCCAACGACAATCCGCTCTATGCGGTGAACAACGAAGTCGGCGCCGCCGCCCTCGACGCCTTCATGCCGTCGGGCAGGTGCGCTCTCCTCGAGCTCGTCGGCGGTCTCGGCAGCGGCGCGCTCGCCGTGCTGGACCGGCTCGCGGCGAGCGGACGCCTGGCCGACATCCAGGAATACCGGTTCACGGAGCTGGTCCCCGCCTTCCTGCGGCGCGGCGAGCGACTCCTGCGCGAGCGGCGGCCCGACGCCGCGTTCCTGAGCGCAGCGCCCCTCGATATGGACCGGCCCTTTGCCGAGCAGGGGGTCGCCCCCGCCAGCGTGTCGGTCGTGTACGCGGTGAACACCCTGCACGTCGCGCGCGATCTCGCCTTCACGCTGGGCGAGATACGCGGGGCGCTGCAGCCGGGCGGGCGGCTCGTGTTCTCCGAGTGCATCCGGCCGCGGGCGGGGCAGACGATCTACCCGGAGTTCATCTTCAACCTGATGCAGACGTTTCGCGCGCGCGGCTTCCTCACCCCCGAGCAGTGGGCAGACGCCCTCGCCGCCGCGGGCTTCGCCGACATCACGTTCCTGCCCGACGTCGCGCGCATCCGCGACGTCTTCCCCGGCTTCTACGCCGCCGCCATCGGGGCCACCCGTGACTGACGAGCGGAAACCCCGCACGGCGCCGCACCCCGCGCTGACCGAGTACTACCGCAGCGACGCGGAGCGGGAAGGCTTCGTCACCGCGCTCTTCGACAGCTCGGCGCGGCACTACGACCGGTTCTGCCAGCTCATGTCGTTCGGCTCCGGCCAGTGGTATCGGCGCCAGGCGCTCCTGCGCGCGGGACTGAGGGCGGGGATGAGCGTGCTGGATGTCGCCACCGGCACCGGCCTCGTCGCGCGCTCGGCGCTGCAGATCCTCGGCGATCCGCGCGCCGTCATCGGCCTGGATCCGAGCGCGGGCATGCTCCGCGAGGCGCGCAAGGCCTGCGCAGCACCGCTCGTGCAGGGACAGGTGGAGACGTTGCCGTTTCCCCGTGAGCGCTTCGACGTGCTGACCTTCGGCTACGCGCTCCGCCACGTGACCGACCTCGAGGTCGCGTTCACGGAGTGCCGCCGCGTCCTCAAGCCCGGCGGGCGCCTGCTCGTCCTCGAGATCTCACGCGCCCGCTCGCGCGCGACGCGGGGGATGCTGCGGCTGTACTTCCTGCACGTGCTGCCCGCCATCATGTGGCTGAGCACCCGCAGCACGCCCGCGCGCATGCTCTCGCAGTACTACTGGGAGACGATCGACGCGTGCGTGCCGCCGGAGACCATCATGGAGGTCCTGCGGCGCAGCGGCTTCGTCGACGTCCATCGCACCGTGTTCGGAGGCTTCCTCAGCGAGTACGTGGCCGTCAAACCGCAGCCGTAATATCGAGGAGCGCCGCGGCGAAGCCGCGGCGCTGCCGAGCGCCGGGGGGCTTGGGGGGCCCGGTCGAGGCCCCCCATGTAAAACAAGAAAATTCAGGCCGAGCCCATGCTTTGGACGAACGTCCGCCGACCGGGGGGCTTGGGGGGCCCGTCGCGGCCCCCCATCTCAACGGGCTCAGCGGATGGCGAGCCCCGACGGCTCCACGCCGCGCAAGCCGTAGCGTCCCAGCAACGACAGCAGGCCGCGGCTGTAGGGCGACATCGTACCCATGCCGCTCGCCTGCAGCGCGATGTGTCGCTCGATGTGGTCCTGCATCGCGCTCTTGAGCGGGCCTGACCCGCTCTCCATCCATTCGCGCCCCGCCCGCATGAGGGCGAGCAGGCGCCCGTCGTAGAGGTACGCCACGAGCTCCGTCCACGACGCGAGCGCGGCGGCATGACTGACGCTGTAGGGCTTGAGAACGAGCGCGAGGCTCGCGGGCGCCGGCGGTGTGCGGCCCTCCAGCACCGGCGACAGCGCGTCGGCCACCGTCTGCGCCGAGTGCAGCGCCAGGAAGACGCCCGGCGAGAGCATCGGATCGACGAAGCCGAAGGCGTCGCCCACCATCACCCAGCCGGGCCCCACCGTGCGCTGCGAGACGAGCTGGTAGTTCGAGTAGGTCGCCACCGCGCTCACCCGCTTGGCCTCACCGGCGATCCCGGCCAGCCACGAATCGGTTGCGATCGCTTTCGACAGCCGCTCCTCGGGCGTGCGTCCGAGATGGGCGGCGGCGTCCTGCCCGAGGACGATGCCGACGGAGAGCCGGTCCATGAGCGGAATGCACCAGCTCCATCCCGCCGCCAGCCGCGAGATGAGCACCTGGCCCGGCGCGTCGTCCCAGCGGAATCCCTCGTAGTGAGCGAAGTGCGCCACGTCACGGCGAGGGCCGACGTCGGCGCCGATGCCGAGCACGCGCGCCGCATGCCGGAGGCGGCCCGTGGCGTCGACGATGAGGTCGGGCTGCCGCCCGCCCAGGGAGGGCGCCACCGCGATCGTCTCCGCCGCGAGGGCCAGCTCGGCACCCGTGCCGCTGCCGGACGGCCGCTCCAGTCGCGCCTTGGCCACAACCTTCTTCGCGCCCGCACCGACCGCGTGGGCAAGGAGTGCCTCGTCGAACTGGGGCCGGGGGATGTTGTAGGCGTAGGGGAAGACGCGGGGAGCGAAGCGCGCGAAGTTGAAGCTCGCGCGGTCCGTCTCCGACCACACGAAGCTGACGCCGGGCTTCACGCGGCTGAAGGTCGCCGTGACTTCCTCGATGCCGAGGCGCCGAAGAATGGGAACGACGGCGGGCACGAGCGATTCCCCGACGACGAGCTCGGGGCGCCGGCCGTCGTCGAAGAGCGTGACCTCAGCGCCTCGGCGCGCGAGCAGGATCGCCAGCGCCGAGCCGGCGATGCCCGCGCCCAGCACGGCCACGCGCAGTGGAATCGAGGAGGGCCCCGGCTTCGCCGGGGCGCTGCCGAGCGTGGGGGGGGGTGGGGGGCCCGTCGAGGCCCCCCATTTAACTGGACCCGCCATCTAACCCGCCACCGTTGCCGGCGTTCGTCTCAGGATCTTGCCGCCCGGCGTGCGGGCGATGGCGGGGACGACGGTGAACTCCATCGGCACCTTGTACGTAGACAGCGCGCGCGTACAGTGCGCCTTCAGTCCGTCCAGATCGCAGCCGCCGGCGGCCAGCACCACCTCGGCGCGAGGCACCTGGCCCAGGCGGGGATGCGGCTCGCCGAGGACGCGGGATTCCATCACTCCCGGAAAGCCGTTGATGCACGCCTCGACCTCGTCCGGGAAGAATTTCACGCCGGCCACGAAGATGACGGACTTCGTGCGGCCTTCGAGGTGGAGCGATCCGCCCTCGTCGATGCGGCCGATGTCGCCGGTGAGAAACCAGCCGTCACGCGTGACCGCTTCGCGCGGCTGCCAGGGCGCGTAGTAGGCGGAGAAGAGGCCGGCGCCGCGCACGCCGATCTCGCCCGCCTCGCGGGCGCGCAGCGGTGTGCCCTCGTCCGAGAACACCGCCACCTCGTAGCCGGGCACGGGCCGGCCCACGGAGGTGGCGGGGCTGTCGCCGTTCCGCACGTTGATGCAGGGCAGGCCCGCCTCGATAATCCCGTACGCCTGAGCCACCGGCACGCCGTACGCGGACTCGAAGCGCTCCATGACCGCGGGCGAGATGGGCGCGCTCGTGGACAGCGCCAGGCGTACGCTTTCGAGCGGGCGGTTACGGTCGAGCTTGCCGAGGCGCTCGAAGTGAAACGGTGAGGCATAGAGCACGGTTGCATTCAGTCGCCTCATGGAGTCCACGATGGTGTGCGGCAGCGTGTCCGGGCACATGAGGATGTGCGCGCCGGCCTTCACGTAGGCCACGATGGTGACCGCGAAGTGATAGGCGAGCGGGAGCACCCAGAGGATGCGATCGTCCGGCGTGAAGCGCAGCACGGCGTCCGCCGCCTCCACGCGGGCAGCCGTCGCCGCGTGGGACAGCACCACGCCCTTGCACTGTGCGGTGGTGCCCGACGTGAACCGGATGAAGGCGGGATCGAGCGCGCGCAGCCCGCTGGGCCCCGGCGCCTCGCGCTCGCGCCACTGGAAGGTGAAGCCGTCGCACTCGCCGCCCGCGAGGGATGCCGCCGCCTCGGCCCCGCCCACCGACTCGGCGCCGGGCGAGGAGAAGCATCCGTTCACGTCGATGTCGCCCAGCAGCTCGGCCATCTCCGCGGGGGCGAGGTTAATGGGCACGGGCACCACGCAGGCGCCGGCGCCGAGCAGGCCGAAGGCGGCCGGCACGTACGGCAGGCCGTTGGGGCTCAGCAGCGCGATCCGGTGGCCGCGCTCCACCCCGCGGGATCTCAGGAATTCGGTCACCCGCTCGGCCTCCCGCGCGAGCGCGTCGTACGCCAGCGAGCGGCCGGTTCGCACGTCGGTGACGGCGGGGCGGGTTGCGTGGCGCGCCGCGGAGGCGTGAAGAATGTCGGCCAGGTTCACCGCGACGCCTGCGCTCGCCCGCCGGCGGCGTGGCGGCCCGCCGCCTCGCCGGTGGCCAGACAGGTGCCGATGACGCGCGCGGATCCGAGCGCTTCGTGCGTGGCGCTCAGGCAGCGGCCGGCCGCGAAGAGGTTGCTGATGTCGCGCGCCTGCAGGCTGCGGAGCGGGACGTCGTAGCTCTGTCCGTCCTCGAGATATTCGTACGTGGGCCCCAGGCGTCCCGGCTCCCACAGCTCGATCGGCCAGCACGCGCGCGCGACGGCGTCGGGGAAGCGGCGGCCGCAGAGGATGTCGTCGCGCGTGAGCTCATAGCGCCCGACGAGGCGGCGGCTCTCGCGCACGCCGACCTGCGCCGCCGTGTGGGACACGAACGCGCGCGCGAAGCCCGGCATCCGCTTCAGGAACTCGGTGAGGGCGAGCGCCCGCCTGCGTCCTTCCTGCTCCGCCGCCGTCAGGAAGTCCCGTCCCGGCATCACGTCGTCGGCCACGCCGTCGAGGGCGAGCTTGCACACGACCTCGCCCGGCTGCGGTGAGGGTCCGAAGGCGAGGTTCGAGGCTCCCTTCGGCAGCAGGCCGTCCCGCTCCGCGCCCACGAGCGTGCGCAGCAGCGCCACGCGCGCGCCCGGCGTCACCGCCTCGCGCTCCACGTGCTGGAGCACGAAGACGAGCGAGGGAAGCTGGCGATCGGACACGGGGGCGGCCGCGGTGGCGGCGCCCGCGGCGTGGGCGACCACCGCGTCGCCGCTGGCGTCCAC
>CAYQQT010000151.1:5124-8133 GCA_964419375.1 uncultured bacterium | reverse complement strand
ATCGGGCCCTCCCGCGTCCATGGCCGCGCGGCCTCCAGTTGGGAGGCGAGCCGAAAGATCGTGGCCTCGTCGCCGAAGCGGGCTACGAGCTGGACGGCGACGGGCAGCCCCTCGCGGGAGCGGCTGAGCGGCAGCGCCATCGCGGGCTGGCCGGTGAGGTTGAACCACACGGTGAACGGCGAGAACGCGAAGACGCGGCGCCAGTACTCGTGCACGTCGTCCATCATCATGTCGAGCCAGCCGAGCTTGACCGGCACCGTGGCGAGCCCCGGCGTGAGCAGCACGTCGTAGGCGGCGTGGAAGGCCGCCATCTGTCGGCCCAGGCGATGCGCGGTCTGCGTGGCCCGAACGTAATCAGCCGCGGTCACCGCCTCCCCCAGCCTGGCCATCGCCCACGTGACCTTCTCGACCTCGTTCGGCCGTGGCGCCCTGCCGGCCGGATGGCTTGCGAGGTTCACCACGGTGTTGGCGGCGGCGATCGTCACGAACGTGGGTACGATCGCCGCGCCGTCGATGACGGGATCGGCCTCCTCCACGCGGTGTCCGAGCTCGGTGCACAGGCGCACGGTGTCGGCGAGCGCGCGCAGGCTCTCCTCCTCCACGTGGGCCCCGTTGGGCGCCGTCGCCGTCCACGCGATGCGAAGCGTGCGGCCGGTGGCGCCCACCTCGCGCAGGAAGGGCCCGGCCGCGGGCGCCACGTAGGGATCGCCCGCGCCCGGCCCCGCCGTGGCATCGAGGAGCGTGGCGCTGTCGCGCACGCTGATGGTCACCGCGTGCTCGGTGGAGAGGCCGGCCAGCCCCTCGCCGGTGTACGGCGCGAACGTGTTGCGCCCGCGCGTGGGCTTGAGGCCGACGACGCCACAGCAGGCCGCGGGCGCGCGGATGGAGCCGAAGCCGTCGGAGGCGTGCGCCATCGGCACCATGCGGGCGCCCACCGCCGCCGCCGCCCCGCCGCTGGAGCCTCCGGAGATACGCGTGAGATCCCAGGGATTGCGCGTGGGTCCGTAGAGCTGCGGCTCGCACGTCAGGCTCAGGCCCAGCTCGCACGTGTTGGTGCGGCCGAAGATGACGAGCCCCGCGCGCTTGAGCCGCATGACGTGCTCGCTGTCGGCGGTGGCCGGCGGCGTATCGGCGAAGAAGCGTGAGCCCCGCGTCATGCGCACGCCCGCCACCACCGCGGTGAGGTCCTTCACCAGGAAAGGCACGCCCCGCAGCGGACCGTCGGGCAGGCCGTCCGCGATGGCGCGGCGGGCGTGATCGTACAGCGGCATCACCACGGCGTTGACGGCCGGGTTGCGCTCCTCGACGCGCTCGATGGCGGCCTCGAGCAGCTGCGTGGGCGTAACCTTGCCTCGCCGCACGAGATCGGCCAGACCGACCCCGTCGAACTGCTCGTAATCGTCGAATGCGCCCATGACGCCTCCCGAGGCTTGTCTACGGTGCGGTGGTGCAGGATGATGCCACGATGCCGACCACGGCCGCAACGGCCGGCGGCAGGGGGAGAGACCTCATGAGGATCGGCATCCTGGGCGCGGGCGCCATCGGCTCCATCGTGGGCGGCCTGCTCACGAAGGCGGGACACGACGTGACGCTCATCGACCAGTGGCCCGAGCACGTGGAGGCGATGAAGCGGGTGGGCCTGCGTCTGAGCGGCAGCTGCGGCGAGCACGTCATTGCCGTCAAGGCGCTGCACCTGCACGAGGCGCAGTCGGTGGACGAGCCGTTCAGCGCCGTCTTCCTCGCCGTGAAGTCGTACGACACGGAGTGGGCGACGCACTTCGCGCTCGGCCTCCTCGGCCGCCGGCAGGGCCAGGCGGGCGGATCGCACGGCATCGTCGTGGATTTTCAGAACGGCATCAACGACGAGCGGGTGGCGGCGGTGGCGGGAGCCCAGCACACCCTCGGCTGCGTCATCCTCATCAGCGCCGGCATGTACGAGCCGGGTCACGCCATTCGCACCGACACCAGCCCCGCCGGCTTCAAGATCGGCGAGCACGACGGCAGCGAGTCCCCGCGCGCGCGGGAGCTGGCGCGCATCCTCAGCGACGTGGCGCCCACCACGGTGACGAAGAACCTCTGGGGCGAGCGGTGGTCGAAGCTCGCCATCAACTGCATGGGGAATGCGGTGGCCGGGCTGAGCGGGCTCGGCTCCGGGGAGATCCGGATGCAGCCCGGGCCGCGCCGGATCTCGATCCAGCTCGGCGCGGAGGTGGTGCGGGTGGGGCGCGCGCACGGCCACGAGATCGAGCCGCTGCTCGGCATCGCCGCCCAGCGCGTCGTGGACGCGGCGGAAGGCCGCGCCCTGGCGGAGGTGGAGGCGGACATGGAGGCGGAGGGAAAGCGGCGCACCGGCGGGCGGCCTTCCCTGCTCCAGGACGTGATGAAGCGGCGGCGGACGGAGATCGACTACCTCAACGGGTACGTGAGCGAGCGGGGCCGCGCCGTCGGCGTTCCCACGCCCTTCAACGACGCCATCGTGCGCGCCGTGCACGCGCACGGCGTGGGCCGTCTCACGCCGAATCCCGATAATCTCGCGCCATTGCTGGCGATGCTGCCCACCACGTAAGAATTACACGCAGACACTTTCACAATGGCTCGCGTTGGGACGCTGTCACTGTTACCTTGAATCAACAACAACACACATGGCCTCCACCATCTTCATGGAAGCATAGGTGTGAGATATGCCGGATCAGGATGTCAACTCCCGCGCGATCACCCGTGGCGACAAGGACGACGTCGAACGAGGCCGGCTGCATGTGATGCCCGCCCGTGTCTTCGTGGCGAAGTTCCTGCGTCAGGACGGCGGCGATTTCTGTGACGAATGCCTGGCGGAACGGTTGAGCCTGCCCCTGTGGGAGATCCAGCGAGCCACGGCGGCGCTCGCCGGCGCGGAGTTCGTAACCTATGACGCGTGGTGCGCGGGCTGCTACCGCCGCCGCCCGGTGACGGAAGCGGCCTGATTCAATCCGTGTGAGTCGCGCGCGGGCCCTCGGTGACGAAGAGGTCTTC
>CAYQQT010000151.1:0-5024 GCA_964419375.1 uncultured bacterium | reverse complement strand
GCAGGGCGTCCTGGATGGCGGCGTCCAGCTCCTCCGGACGCACGGGTTTGAACAAGCACCGGCGCACGTTGAGCGCGTTCAGCCGCACCTTCTCCTCGTCCCGCATGCCCCAGCCCGTGATGAAGAGCAGGGGCACCGTCTTGTCCACGGCGCGTAGCCGCTCCGCGAAGTCCCAGCCGTTCATGCCCGCCATGCCGACGTTGGACAGCACGACGTCGAAGCGGCCCTTCGCGTACGCGTGCAGGGCGGCGGCGCCGCTGGCCGACGCCGTCACCGCATGGCCGGCGCTCTCGATGAGCTCGGTGAGCGTGGCGAGGACCTGGGGCTCGTCGTCGACGAGGAGGACGCGCGCGGCGCGGCGCGCCGTCACCGGCGGCGGCGGCGTGACGGAGGGCGCGGGCAGGCGCCGGCTCGGGAAGGTGAGGGTGAAGGTGGTGCCGTGGCCGGGCTCGCTCTCCACGCGCACGTCGCCGCTGTGGCGGCGCACGATCGAGTACGACATGGACAGCCCGAGGCCGGAGCCGGCGTCGCCCTTGGTGGAGAAGAACGGCTCGAAGATGCGGCGCCGCACCGCCTCCGGCATGCCGATGCCCGTGTCGCGCACGATGATGGCGACGAGCGTGTCCCGGGTCTCGGTGGCGATGGTGAGGGTGCCGCCTTCCGGCATCGCGTCCATCGCGTTGAGGATGAGGTTCGTCAGCAGCTCCGTGAGGGCGGCGGGGCGGCCGTGGATGGCCTGCGAGGCGTTCAGCGAGAGCGAGAGCTCGAGCGGCCGGCTGTCGTGGGCGATCTTCTCTTCCCACCGCGGGTGGGTGATCGCGACCGCGTCCTGCACGATCTGGTTGACGTCGACGGTTATGAACTGCTCGTCGGGCCGTAGACGCGCGAACTGCTGGATGCGCCGCACCGTCTCGGAGCCGTCCATGGCGGCCGCTTCCACCACGGAGAGCGAGCGCTCGACGAGTGCCAGGTCCGACGGGTTCTGCTTCATGAGCTGCGCGTAGCCCAGGATCGCCTGCAGCAGGTTGTTGAAGTCGTGCGCGATGCCGCCCGCGAGCTGGCCGAGCGCCGTGAGCTTTTCCGACTGGTGGAGCTGGCTCTCGACCTCGCGCTGCACCGTGGTGTCGCGCACGATGGCGATGAGCCCGTCCAGCGCGCCCTGGCGGCCGCGCAGCCCGGAGAGCGTCACCGCGAGCGCCGGCGGCCCGACCACTTCGAACGCCTCCATGGGCGCGCCCTCCACCAGCTTGCGCCGCGCCGCCCCGTACTCGGCGGCGGGCAGGAAGTCGGTGACGGGCCGGCCGAGCGCCTCCGCGCTCGCAAGGCCGAACACACGCTCCGCGGCCGGGTTCCAGCCGTCGATACGGTCCGCGGTGGTCACGGACACGATGGCGTCGCCCGCGGAGGCGATGAGCTGCTCGAGCGAGTGCTTGGTGTCGGCGATCTCGCCGTACAGCCGGCTGTTGCGCAGCGCGACGGCCAGGAACTCCGAGAGCATCTCGAGCAGCTCGCGCTCGCGGGGATCCACGGGGCGCCCCGAGGGCCGGTTGTCGGCGACGAGGTGGCCGAGCAGGCCCTGCGCGTCGCGAATGACGCACGCGATCACGCACGCCGCCTCGGCCGCGCTCACCGCGGGCGCTTCCGGCGCGATACTGACCACGTCGTAGCCGAGGGCGGCGCGCAGCTGCCCCGTCACGCCCGTGATGACGTCCTGGCGGTCGACCTGGCTCACGATCGTGCGCGAGATCTCGCGCAAGATCGACAGCTGCATGACGCGGAGCGACTGCTCGGCGGCCTCCCGGCGCGCGGCCTCCTCGAGCTGGCGCGTCTTCGCCGACAGCCGTCGCATGTCCTCCACCAGGCCCGCCACCTGCCCGCGGGCGCCGAGATCGGCCTGGCGGCGCATGAGCGCCCGCTTGACCACGTCTTCGAGGTCCTGCCGCGAGAACGGCTTGATGAGGTACTCGAAGGCGCCGTGCGTGAGGGCGAGCTTCACCGTTTCCAGGGAGGCGTAGGCGGTGATCATGATCACTTCGATGGAGGCGTCGGCGCGCTTGATCCGGCGGAGGACCTCGAGCCCGTCCATCTCGGGCATCTTGATGTCCATGATCACGATGTCGGGGCGGTACTTGGGGATCTCGTCGAGCGCGGCCCGCCCGCTGTCCGCCGTCTGGATGATGTACGCGGGCTTGAGCAGCATGCGCAGCGACTCGCGCGGGCCCAGCTCGTCGTCGACGACGAGGATGCGCGCGGCGTTCGCGGGAGGCGTCGCCGTCGTCATGCGCCGGCCGCCGGCAGCGTCACGAGGAAGGCCAGCTCGTGCTTGGTCTGCCGCACGCGCAGGTGGCCGCCGAGCGCCTCCACGAGGCGCTGGCTCACCGCGGGTCCCACGTCGATGAGGCTCTCCTGCACCATCTGTACGGGGTCGAACAACCGCTGGAGCTTCTCCGACGACACGTTCGCGGTGCGGGAGCCGACGAGGATGCGCACGCCGCCGTCGGTGGAGTCCTCATGCCCCACCGAGAGCGAGATCTTCGCGAGATCGCTCGGGGAGTTGTGCGTGAGGTAGCGGATGAGGTACGAGAGCGCCTTGCGTAGCTGCGACGCATCCACCTTGACGAGCTGGTGCTCAGCCTCGGGCGCCACGTCGAGCTGCAGGTGTTTGCCGACCCCATCGTCGGCAAGGTCGATGGCCTCCACGAGCTGGGTCACCACCTCGTAGGCATCCACGGTGGCAAAGTTTAACTCACCCTCCGTGACGAGCCCGGCAAGTTTTTCGAAGACCTCCACGAGCCGCCGCACGTCCCGGCGCACCACGGAGGAGAAATGCTTGCGGAAATCGAGATCGTCGTACCGCTCACCGATGAGCTCGACGAAGGTGTTGATCGACACCAGCGGGTTCTTGATCTCGTCCGCGATGCGGGCCACCACGCGCGTCAGCAGCTGGAGCTGGTCGGCCTCGCGCTTCTGGGCGGCGAGCTCCTTCTGGGCGGTGAGGTCCTCGAACACGAGCACGGCGCCCAGGGGGCCGGCTTCCTCGTCGCGCACCACGTAGGTGGAGATCTCGATCCACAGCCGTCGCAGCGCGAGCTGGATCTCCGTGCGCGGCTGCGCGCGGCCGGAGGAGAGCGTGTCGAAGAGCAGATCGCCGAGCGGCGAGGGCAGCACGCGCAGATCCTGGCCCACCACCGCGTGGGCGGAAAGGCCGAGCACCTCTTCCGCGCGCCGGTTCATGGTCCCCACGCGCTGATCACGGCCGATGGTGATGACCCCGCTCGACATATGCGACAGGATCCGCTCCGTGAACTCCTTCTCGCGCTCGAGCTGCTGGTGGAGGACGATGCTCTGGATGACCGTGCCCAGGTGGGTGGCGAGGTCGAAGAGCGCTTCCATCTCGGCGCGGCCGTAGCGCGTGCCGAACACCGGCTGGCCGAGCACGAGAATGGCCACCAGCTCGCCGTGCGCCAGCAGCGGCGTGGCCACCACACCCTGCAGCAGCTTCAGCTCGCGCACGATCTCGACGTCCACGAGATCGTGCAGTGGCGCCAGCCGCCCCTGCGTCGCGAGCCAGCCGGCGAGCCCGCCGTGGGCGGACAGGCGGACCGATTGCACGATCTGCGGCACGAGCCCGCGATGGGCGACGATGCGAAAGTTCCGCCCGTCGGAATCCGGCAGCAGCAGCGCCATACGCGTCGGGCGCACGAGATCGCCGATGGCATCGAGGAACATCTCGATGACCCGCGGCAGGTCGAAGCCGGCCGCGAACACGCGGGTAAAGCCCTTGAGCGCGCGCGCGAGCGCAGCCCCATCCCACGCCGGCTCCGTCAGGGCCGCCGCCACGGGCGCGGGCACGGCGGACGACCGCAGCGTGGCCACCTCGCGGGCGAGCCGCTGCTTGTCGAGCGCGTGGCGCAGCACGCCTTCGATCTCACGCGAGCTGGCGCCGTCCTGCACCGCGAAATCCGCGCTTTCTTCTTCTTCGCCGGCGAGGCCGACCGCGATGGCGATGGCGAACGGCGCCAGCTGCCGCACGGTGGCGACGAACGTGCTGAGCGCGCCCGCCGGCCCCGCGCTGTCGCGCAGGACGATGTCGATATCGACGCGCCGCAGCGTCTTGATCGCTTCCGCGTCCGACACCGCCTCGAACACCGAGAAATCCTTGAGCGAGCGCAGCAGGCGGCTGCGCAGGCCGTCATCGGCGGTCACCACGAGGACGGTGTTCATCTCGCCACCGGCGCCGGCACGGGCAGGAGGGAGAACTCGACCGAGAAGCAGGCGCCGCCCGCCGCCCGATTCCCCGCACGCAGCCGCGCGCCATGTGTCTGCGCGATGCCCGCGCAGATGGTGAGCCCGAGCCCCGCGCCCCGCTGCTTGGTGGTGAAGAACGGATCGAACACGCGCTCCAGGAGGTCGGACGGGATGCCGGGCCCCGTGTCGCCCACCGTGACGGCCACGTGCTCGTCGGTGCGCGCGAGGTCGATCATCACGGTGCCCCCCGGCGGCGTCGCCTCGTGCGCGTTCATGAAGAGGTTGAGGAAGAGCTGCTCCAGCTCGCCGTGATCGCCGCGCACCATGCAGGGTGCCGGCCCCAACGAGGCGATCATCGTGATGTTCTTTTCGTCACACGCCGGCTGGAGCGACTCCAGCGCTTCGCGGATGGGGGCCCGCACGTCGAGCGGGTGCCGCGGACGGTCCCCCGGCCCCGAGAGCGTGCGCAGCCGCTCCAAGAGCCGCTCCATCCGCTCCATCTCTCGCGTCGCGACCCGTCCGAAATCGTCGATGAACCGGTCATCGTTCCGCCGTCGCGGCAGCAGCTGCATGAACGTCTTGATCGCCACCAGCGGATTCTTGATCTCGTGCGCCAGCCCCGACGCCAGCACCTCGAAGTACGCCAACCGCTCCGCCCGCCGCCGCTCGACCTCCAGCTCCTTCAACGGCGTGAGATCGCTGAAGACCGCCACCGCGCCGAGCACCGTGCCGTCCGGATCACGCAGGGGAGACGTGGTGCAGATGGCGGGCAGCGT
>CAYQQT010000150.1:0-8165 GCA_964419375.1 uncultured bacterium | reverse complement strand
CGGCGTGGCGCGACTTCCTGCGCGCGTGGGGCGAGGTGCGGGAGTCCGCCCTGCTTGGGCGTGACGACCATGGGCGGTACGTGATCACGACGCCCGCGGCGGCCGTCGGGAGGTAGGCCAGCCGCGCCGCGAGGCGCGACGTTGATCTTCAGCCTCCGCCGAGCGCAAGCGCCCAGGCGCCCGCGACCACGAGCACGGCCAGCGCCACGAGCACCCACTGGACCGCCGCGCGAGGCGGCTGTCGCAGGACGGCGCCGGCGGCGAGGCCGAGTGCTCCACCTGCGACGAGGCCGAGCGCGTGGGCGATGACGTCCGCCTCGGGCGCGGTGCCCAGCATGGCGAGGAGCAGCAGCGTCGCGGCGAGCACCACCCAGCCGCGCCGCCGCGTTGTGCCGGTCACAGACGAGGGAAGCAGTCGCAGCGCGGCGAGCGCGCCGATGGCGCCGAACGTCGCCGTGGAAGCGCCGATGGCGATGTGCCGCGGGTCGTGCACGAGGGCAGACAGCACGTTGCCGGCGGCGCCGGAAAAGACCATGAGACAGAGCGCCGCGCCCAGGCCCAGCCGCTGCACGAGCGGCGGCAGGAGCACCGCGGTGGCGACGGCGTTGCCGAGGACGTGGACCGTGTTGGCGTGGAGCGTCAGCGCGGTCACGGCGCGCCACGGCTCGTCGCCCACCACGCGGGCCGCTACGGTGGCGCCGCGCTCGAACCAACGTGAACCGGCAGCAGGTGGCCCGGTCATCGAGAAGACGGCGAGAAGCAGCAACGCCACGGTGACGCCGGACATCCACGGATACGGCGGTGCCTCGGGAGGCGGGACGCGCTCTACGTTTTCCCGATCGTAGGCGGCCAGCGCGGTGTCCGCGCGCGCGGTGTCGGCGGCGAACACCAGCAGATTCCAGCCCGTGTCGTCGCGCGCCACCGCATGGGGGATGCCGGCCGCGGTGAGGACGAGGGCCCACTCATCCGTCTGGGCCGAGGTTGGCGCGACTCGAATCGGTTGCATGTCTGCCGCCGAAGCGGGCAACGTGTCAGATCATCCGCAGCTGTCGCGCCATCTCCAGCCGCTGCTCCGCCAACCGATTCGCCGCCAGCCACGTCGCAATCCCCTCGCGCTTGGAGATCGCGATCAGCTCCGCCATCCGCTCACGGATGCGTGAGACATTCCGCCACGCCCGCTCGCGGTTGAACCCGCCCTTCTGCGCGATTCGATCGGTATCGAAGATCGTCCCCCCCGCGTTCGCGATGTAGTCCGGCGCGTACAGGATGGAGCGCTCGTGCAGCAGGTCGCCGTGGCGCTCCTCGGCGAGCTGGTTGTTGGCGCTGCCGCACACAATCTTGCAATTCAGCTCGGGCAGCGTGCGGTCGTTGATGACGGCGCCGAGCGCGTAGGGGCCGTAGATATCGCACGGCTGGGCGTGAATCTCGGCGGGGTCGACGGCGGTCACGCCGAACTCGCGCTTGGCGCGGTCGACCTTGGCGGTGTCGATATCGGCCACGATCACCGTGGCGCCTTCCTTCACGAGGCCCTCGAGGGCGGGCCAGCCCACGGCGCCGAGGCCCTGGACCGTGATCGTGCGGCCCTGCAGGCTGTCCGAGCCCCACACCTCCTGGGCGCACGCCTTCATGGCCTGCTGCACGCCGAAGGCGGTGGCGGGGCCGATGTTGCCGGCGCCGCCGCAGTACTCCGGCAGCGTGATGACGTGCTCGGTTTCCTGGTAGAGCAGCTCCATGTCGTCGAGCGTGGTGCCGACGTCCTCGCCGGTCTTGTACTCGCCGTGGAGGGACTGGATGAAGCGCCCCATGGCGCGGATGAGCGCTTCGGTCTTCTGCGTCTTCGGATCACCGATGATCACGGCCTTGCCGCCGCCGAGGTTGACGCCGGCCGCCGCGTACTTGTAGGTCATGCCGCGGCCGAGGCGAAGGGCGTCCATGATCGCGTCCTCCTCCGTGGCGTACGTCCACATGCGCAGGCCGCCGCAGGCGGGGCCGAGGGCGGTGGAGTGGATGGCGATGACGGCCTTGAGGCCGACGTCCGCGTTGTGGCAGAGCACGACTTTGCGGAAATCGTATTTGGCGAGGTACTCGAAGATCATGCGGCCGTCCAGCCGCCTTCGACCATGAGCAGATGGCCCGTGACGTAGGACGACGCGTCGGAGGCGAGGAAGACGACGGGGCCCACCAGCTCCTCGGCGCGGCCGCGGCGGCCCATCGGCGTGCGCTCGCGGATGTGGCGCTCCTTCTCCTCGTTGTGGATGTTCTCCGCGCCCTGCATGACATTCTCGAAGTAGCCCGGCGAGAACGCGTTCACGCGCACGCCCTGCCGCGCCCACTCCACGGCGAGCGTGCGCGTGAGCTGGTTCACGCCGCCCTTGGCCGAGCCGTAGGGGACGAGCCAGGAGATGCCGATCGAGCCCGCCATCGAGGAGTTCATGACGATGCTGCCGCGCTTCTGTCGCAGCATCTCGCGGCCGGCCGCCTGCGCGCAGAGGAAGTAGCCCTTGAGGTTGATGTCGACGATCTCGTCCCACTCGGCCTCGGTGTAGTCGATGGCGGGCTTGATGTTGTCGATGCCCGCGTTGTTGACGAGGACGTCGACGCGGCCCCACGTCTCCATCGTCTTCGCCACCATGCGGTCGACATCCGCCTTCTGGGACGTGTCGACCTTCATGGCGACGGCCTTGCGGCCGAGGCCGGTGATCTCCGCGGCGACCTTCTCCACCTGCGGCAGCGTGCGGCTCACGGCCACGATGTCGGCACCGTGCCGGGCGAGGCCGAGCGCGATCGTCTTGCCGAGGCCGCGCCCGGCGCCCGTGACGATGGCGACCTTGCCCGTGAGATCGAAGAGTGTGCTCATGGCTGTCTCCTTTCAGGAGGACGCGGTCGCGACCCCGATGAAATCGCGCCGTCTCACGCCGACACCGAGGCGGGCGCCACGCGTGGGCGCGTGCGGCCGCCGAGCTTGCGGACGTAGACGGTCATCACGATCAGCCCCAGGCCGATCGCGATCTGGCGCAGGGCGGCCAGCCGGGGCGCGTCGATCATCGGCATCACGTCCTTCGCGAAGCGCGTGCCCTCCAGGACGACCACGAGGATGGCGGTGCCCCACAGGGCGCCGCCCATCGAGCCCGGGCCGCCGATGATCATCGCCATCCATGTATAGAACGTGATCTCCGGCGTGAACTGGTCGGGCACGACGTAGGTCACGTAATGCGCCCACAGGCTGCCGGCGACGGCGGCGAGGCCGGCGCCCCAGCCGAGCGCCGTGAGACGGAAAGCGAGGACGTTCTTGCCGAGCGCCATGGCCGCCTGGTCGTCGTCGCGGATGGCGCGCAGCGTGCGCCCGAGGGGGCTGCGCGCCAGGATCTCGCTCAGCACGAAGGCGATGAGCACGGCGATGAGGACGAGCGCCAGGTAGGCGACGTGGTCGGGCACGCCGGGCAGGTTCCGCCACGGCCGCGGGATGCCGGGGATGCCGAGCGGGCCGCGCGTCAGCTCGCGCGCGTTCAACAGGAGCAGGCGGAGCAGCTCGGAGAAGCCGAGCGTGACGATGGCGAAGTAGTCCTCGCCCAGCCGCAGCGTGGCGGTGCCGACGAGCAGGCTCGCCGCCACCGCGAGCACGACGCCGGCGGCCATCGCCACACCGAAGTGGACGCCGGCCAGCGTGAGGAGGGCGGAGGTGTACGCGCCGAGGGCGTAGAAGGCGACGTGGCCGAAGTTCACGAGGCCGGTGATGCCGTAGTGCAAGGTGAGGCCCAGCGTGAGGAGGGCCTGGATGCCAATGATCGTCGCGAGCGCCACGAGGTACTCGGTCACGCCGCGCTCCACAGGCCCCGCGGGCGGAACATGAGGCACAGCACCATCGCGGAGAAGGCAATCGCTTCCTTGTACGCGGAGGGGATGATCAGCGTCGACCACTCGCCGGCGAGGCCGATCACGAGCGCGCCCGCCATCGCGCCGTAGGGGTTGCCGATGCCGCCGAGGATCGCGGCGGAGAAGATGGGGATGACGAGGTCCCAGCCCATGTTGGGCTGGATCACGAGGTTGAGCCCGAACAGGATGCCGCCGGTGGCGGCCAGGAAGATGGCGATCGCCCACATGGCCAGTCGCGCCCGCGCGACGTCGGCGCCCGCGATCTCGCACAGCACGGGGTTGTCGGCGATGGCGCGCAGGATGCGGCCCAGCTTCGTGCGCGACAGCAGCAGGTGCACGGCCAGCACGAGCACGGCGGCCACCACCAGCGTGATGATCTGGTAGACGGTGAGGCGCACCGGCCCCCACACGTACGGCCGCTGCAGCGGCACCGCGAACTGGAGCAGGCTGCCGCCGAAGATGAACAGCACGACGTGCCGCAGGATGAACGACACGCCGATCGAGATGATGAGGAGCTGCACGGTGCCCGTCACCGGCAGCTTGTCGTAGGCGAGGCGCGCGACGGGCACGCCCACCAGGAGCGCGGCGGCCACGCCCAGCAGCGCCGACCATCCGAATGAAAGCCCCGCGAAGACGTTGAACGCGAACGTCGTATACGCGCCGAGCATCATGAAGTCCGGATGCGCGACGTTGGCGAAGCGGGCGATGCCGAAGGTGAGCGAGAGGCCCACCGCCCCCAGCGCGAGCAAGCTCGCGATGAGAAGCCCGGTGACGGTGAGCTGGACGAGCTCGCCGATCAGGTCGTCTTCAGCTCGCCGAACTTGATCACGCGATCGAGCGCCCACTTGCCGCTCCTGACGCGGTACACGCCGAAGTCGGTCTGCACGTCGCCGTTGTCGTCGAAGTCGCACGCGCTGGAGGCGCCCTCGTAGTTCACCTTCTCGCCGGCCTTGATGGCGGCGGAGGCATCCGCCCAGCTCCCGACCACCTTGCCCGGGGGATTCGAGATCTTCCGGATGTTGCCCTTGATGGACTCGCCGGCCGTGTTGCCGTTGCCCGCGAGCACCGAGAGCGCCACCACCATCAGATGGTCGTACGCCATCGCCGCGAAGAAGTCCGCCTCCTGGTTGTGGGCGGCGCGAAAGAGCTTGTCCGCGTTCTTGTAGGCGGACGACTGCAAGTTGGGCGCGCCCTCCACGACCACGATGCCCTCGGACGCCTGCGCGCCGATGCCCTGGATGAACTTCTGGTCGAGCGCGAAGCCCGGGCCCATCCACGTGCCGCCAAGGCCGAGCTGGAACCACTCCTTGAAGACCTGGATGCCGTCCGGCGTGTAGCCGCCGAAGAGGATGACGTCGGGCTTGCCCGCGAGCGCCTGTTGGATCTCCGAGCGGTAGCTCGCCTGGTTCGGGTTGTAGATGACCTTGCCCGTGACGGTGCCGCCCACCTTGGCGAAGCGGTCGGGGAAGCTGTCGCCGAGGCCGATGCCGTACGGGTTGTTCAGGATGAGCAGCGCCGCCGTCTTGAAGCCGAGCTTCTGCGCGGTGATCGCGTACACGGTGCTGATGACCGCCTGCGAGTACGCCGTGCGGTACAGGAAGTCGTCGTCCTTGAAGGTCGAGATGGCGGGCGAGCTCGACACGCAGAAGTGCGGGATGCGCGCCTGCACGGCGATGGGCGCCACCGCCAGCGTGACGGCGCTCGACCAGGTGCCGAGGATGGCGTGCACGCGGTTGACGTCGACGAGCTTGCGCGCGCCGCGCACGCCGGCGTCGGGATTGGTCTGCGCGTCTTCGGTGAAGAGCTGGATCTGCTTGCCGGCGACGCCGCCCGCCTTGTTGATCTCGTCCGCGACCAGCGTGTACATGCGCGACATGGTGGTGCCGTACACGGCGCCGCCGCCGGTGAGGGGAGTGAGGACGCCGATGCGGAGCGCCTCCTGTTGCGCGTGCGCGCGGCCGCCCACCAGCGCGGCGGCGCCGCCGGCGAGACCGGTGGCGAGGAACTGACGTCGATCCAGCTTCATCGTTGACCTCCTGGGGGTGTGCACCGCCGGATTGCACCACAGTTATCCGCCGAGGTAAAGTCGTCCCACCTCCGGATCCTCGAGGAGTGCTGCGCCGGCCCCTTCGAGCCGCACCTGGCCGCCCACGAGGACATACCCGCGGTGCGAGCGTCGCAGCGCCTCGCGCGCGCTCTGCTCGACGAGCAGGATGGCCACGCCGCCGCGGTTGATCGACTCGATCTTCTCGAACACGGCGTCGACGAGGACGGGCGAGAGCCCCGCCGACGGCTCGTCGAGCAGCAGCAGCGTGGGGTCGAGCATGAGCGCGCGGCACATCGCCACCATCTGGCGCTCGCCGCCCGACAGCCCGCCCGCCTTCAGGCGGCGCTTCGGCAGCAGGTTGGGAAAGAGCGCCAGCACTTCCTCGAGACGCGCGCGGAAATCGTCGGTGCGCACGACCGCGCCCATCTCGAGGTTCTCGTCGACCGTGAGCGACGGGAAGATGTTGTCAACCTGGGGCACGTACGAGAGCCCCCGGCGCACGAGGAGGCTCGGCGCGAGGCCGGTGATGTCCTCGCCGTTGAGCCGGATCGAGCCCTGGCGCGGGCGCAGCAGGCCGAACACGGTCTTCATGAGCGTGGACTTGCCGGCGCCGTTGGGCCCGATGAGTGTCACGATCTCGCCGGCCCGGATCTCGATCGACACGTCGTGCAGGATCTCCATCTGCTCGTAGCCGGCGCTGACGCCCCGCACGCTGAGCAGGCTCATGGCGCGTGCGCGTGGCGCGCGCCCAGGTACGCGGCGAGCACGCGCGGGTCGCGGCGCACGGTGTCGGGCGGCCCTTCCGCGAGCGGGCGCCCCTCGCTCATCACGATCACGGGATTGCAGACGGCCATCACCAGATCCATGTCGTGCTCGATGAGCAGGATGGTGATGCCCCGCTCGGCGGCGAGACGCTGGATGTAGCGCGCCAGCTCCTTCATCTGCGTCGGGTTCACCCCGGCGCCGGGCTCGTCGAGCATGAGCATCGCGGGATCGGCCATCAGCACGCGCCCGAGCTCGAGCAGCTTCTTCTGGCCACCGGACAGCGTCCACGCCGGCTCGTCCGGTACTCGCGCGAGGCCGACTTGCTCCAGCACGCGCCCGGCTTTTTCGCGCAGCCGCGCCTCCTCACGCCGGATCCGTCCCGGCCGCAGCCACGGCGTCCACAGCCGCTCGCCGGCCTGGTCGGGCGGCACCACGAGCAGGTTCTCGAGCACGGTGAGGTCCTTGAACTCGCGCGGGATCTGGAACGTGCGGCAGATGCCGCGCCGGAAGACCCGGTGCGGCGGCAGGCCCGTGATGTCGTCGCCGCGGAAGCTCACGCGCCCGCTGTCGGGCCGGTGGAAGCCGGTGAGCAGGTTGAAGAGCGTGGTCTTGCCAGCGCCGTTCGGCCCGATCAGCCCCGTGATGGTGCCCTCGCGCACCTGCAGCGAGCAGCGGTCGACGGCGCGCACGCCGCCGAACGACTTCGTGAGGTCATCCACCGCGAGGAACGGCGCCATGGCGTCGAGAGCATACACGAGCCGAGCGCGCCGAATTTATTACAAGGCTGTGATAAAGTGGGTCATGACGTTCGAAACCCTTCGCTCCGCACGTAAGGCTCGTGGGTGGACTCAAACCGAGGCGACCGGCCGCCTCGGGGTGTCGCAGTCCTATCTGGCCATGCTCGAAACCGGGAAGCGTCCCCTGACGCCCGCCTTTGTGCGCCGTGCCGCCGAGGTGTATGAGCTGCCGCCAGGCGTGGTGCCGCCGTCGGACGTCTATCGCTATCGCGCGGACGCGTCTCAGCATCTGGCCGTGGATCTCGCCGCGTTGGGGTACCCGGGCTTCGCCTATCTGCGCCCGGCGCGCTGGAAGGCGAAGAACCCGGCGCAAGTCCTGCTGGATGCTCTCGGCGAGGCCAATCTCGAGCCCCGACTCGTCGAAGCGCTGCCCTGGCTCGCCTTACGGTTCGCCCCCTTCGACGACCGATGGCTCGTTCGGCAGGCGAAGATCCGCGACCTCCAGAACCGCTTGGGCTTTGTCGTCGAGCTGGCGCGGCATCTTGCAGAACGCGCCCACGACGAGGAGAAGGCTCAGGCGCTAGGTGGCCTTGAAGCGCGACTGGAGCGAAGCCGCCTCGTATTCGAAGATACGTTGTGCCAGACGGTTCGCGAGCCGCAACGGCGATGGCTGGCGGAGCGCCGATCAGACGCGGCTCGTCGTTGGAACCTCCTGACCGACTGGACCGTCGATGCCCTCCGCT
>CAYQQT010000149.1:0-8186 GCA_964419375.1 uncultured bacterium | reverse complement strand
TCGCCGATCTTTACGGTCGCCACCTGCCCCACGAAGATCGGCACGCCGTTCTCGGCGCCGATGACGACCTGCTCCAGATCGCTCACCCGCTCGATGAGCCCGAGCCCGCGAACGACGGTCCACGTGCCGCCGGACTCCACGACATTGCCACCGACGTTGCGGTTGCTTCGCATGACGGCATCGACCACCGCGGAGATCGGGATGCGGTAGGCGCGCAGGCGGTTGGGATCGACGTCGACCTGGTACTGGCGTACGACGCCGCCGACGCTCGCCACTTCCGCCACGCCGGGGACGGCGTTGAGCTGGTAGCGCACGAACCAATCCTGGATGGAGCGCAGCTCCTGCAGGGAACGCCCGCCGCCCTCGAGCGTGTACCAGAACACGTGCCCGACCCCCGTGGCGTCGGGGCCAAGGGTCGGGATGACACCCGAAGGGAGCGACTTCGTGAGCAGGTTCAAGCGCTCGAGCACCCGCGAGCGCGCGAAGTACAGGTCGACGCCGTCCTCGAAGATCACGTTGATCATCGAGAACCCGAACGCCGATGTGGATCGTACGACGCGGACGCCGGGCAGCCCCTGGAGGCTCACCGTGAGGGGATACGTGACCTGGTCCTCGACCTCCTGCGGCGAACGGCCCGTCCAGTCGGTGAAGACGATCACCTGGTTGTCCGACAGATCAGGGATAGCATCGATCGGCGTCGTCAGCAGCGCCCAGTAGCCCCAGCCGCCCACGAGCAGAAAGAAGGCGACGACCAGGAACCGGTTCCGCAGCGACAGCTCGATGAGGCGATTGATCATCGAGGCTCAGGCCGCGCCGCTGTGTCGCGGCGGCCTCGCATGACGCGCATCCACACCAGAACGTTGAGACCGACGAGCACGCCCAGCACGAGCAGAACACCAAGACCGGTGGCCAGCATCATGCCGGCGCCGCCATTGCCCATCGTCATCACTTCACCCTCCGCGAGATGGATTCCGGCCGACCAGGCGGACAGGCTCGTCTGCTCCCGGGTAATGCCCGGGCTTAGACGGACTCCGACCTGTCAGCAGTTACAACGAGAAGCGAACGGGTCTACGCGGAGACGAGCTTCGGAGGAGGATCGAGGGCGGTGACGACAGGAGCAGGCAACGTGCGCGTGGCCGTCGGCGAGACAGCGGTCACCGACGTAGGAGCGGTGACGCTCGGCGGAGCATACACGACGTAGGTGAGGACGCCGCACGGTCCCTCGCACATCGACATCATGGCGGGGCAGTCGTCGAACGCCATCGCGATGGGCCCGAGAAGCACCCACGCGACCAGCATGAAAACGACGAACTTACGCTGCGGACGCTTCAGCACTTTCAGGATGATAACACGCGAGCATGGTCATGGGTTCGGGGTCCGGGCCCACCCAGCGGCGTCCGGCTCGCCGCAGGCACCCCGTTCGGCACGTGCGGGAGGCTGTCGTCTGCGTGTAGAGTGCACTGCAAAGGAGACCCGACATGCAGATCTCGCGTCGCACGCTATTACGCACGGGAGCGATGGGAGCGGTCGCGATGTCCATGGGGCGTGGCGAGGTCCAGGCGCAACCGGCCGGTGCCGCCGCCGTAGAGCCGGACGACCGCGTCTTCGTCTGCAACGAGGACTCCAACACCATCTCCGTCATCGATCCCCGGTCGAACACGGTGGACACGACCATCAACCTGACGTCGTTCGATGAGGATCCCCGGCCGCCCTTCCGCTTCGCCACCGGAGGGACCGTCCCCACCCACGCCGCCATGATCGGCAAACCGCTCTATCACGGTGCGATCGCGATTCACGGCGCGGCGCCGTCGCCTGACAACCGGTGGCTTGCCACCACCGGCCGCGGCACGAGCAATGTCTATCTGATCGACACCAGGGCGAAGCGGGTGGTCGGCAATGCGCCCAACCCCCAGGCGGGTCCGACGACGAATGCCGAGCGGCTGTCCAGCGGCGTCCTCGTCGGCCGCGAACCCCACGAGCCGACGTTCACGCGAAACGCCAAAGAGCTTTGGGTGGCGGTGCGGGGGGAAGACCGGATCGCGATCATGGACGTCGACACGGCCGTCAAGGAGAGTGGTGGCGAGCCCGGCCCCCGTCGCTCCTACGCGACCATTAATGGCCCCGCGCAGGTGTGGTTCTCCGCCGATGGCGCGCTCGCCTTCGTTGTAAGCCAGAAGACGTCCCAAGTGGACGTGTGGACCGTCAACGCCGACGCGCAGGGCCGCTCGCAGCCGCAACGCAAGGCGACGCTCGATATCTCAATGCAGGATCGCTTCGGCTTCACGCCGTTCCTCAAAACGACGCCCGACGGCGGCGAAGTGTGGATGTCGCACAAGCTCGCCGACCAGGTCTCTGCACTGCCGACCCGCGAACCCCACCGCATCGGCGACACCGTCGCGTTGGGACCGATGGCCCGCCCCAACCACGTGGAGTTCGTCGAGAACGCGCGCGGCAAGGTCGTCTACGTCACGCTGGCCCGGGTGGACGATGGCGGGCCCGGCGGAGTCGCCTCCAGCCAGATCGCCATCATCGACCGCAGCGTGGCCGCGGGCTCACGCCGCGTCATCGGCACGTTCTTCACGCGCGGACGCGAGGCCCACGGGCTGTGGACCAATCCGTCGCACACGCTGCTGTACGTCTCGCACGAGCAGGATGAGCTCCCGGGAACGCCGAACGGTGGACAGACGGTCACGACGGTCTTCGACGTCTCCAACCCTCTGGCGCCCGCGTTCGTGGCGCAAATCCCGCTCGGCACGTTACGACTGCCGTCAGGCGAGCTCCGAAACAAGAAGAGCATCAACCTCGTTTATGTGCGACCCGGCGCGCGCAGCCAGTCGGCATGAGTGGCGCCGGCGTCGACGGAAGCGCCACCTTCCACCACGCCATGCATGTCGCCATGACGGCGATGGGCCAGGCCATGGCGGCGGCGCCGACCACGGGTGACCCCGACCGGGATTTCCTCGCCATGATGATTCCTCACCACCAGGGCGCGGTTGAGATGTCCCGCCTGCTTCTCATTCACGGCCGTGATCCCCTCGTCCGTCGGCTCGCCGAGGACATCATTGCCGGGCAGCAGACTGAGATTCTCTCCATGCAGGGGCGTCTGGCCCGGTTGGGTCAAGGACGGGCGACGGAATCCGCCGAGTACCCGGCGCTCGGCGGCACGTGGGGCGCGGCGCCGGTACGATGACGCAGCCGTTCAAATTCCTTCCTCGAGCAGAGGGGAGGAGTCCGACGCGCTGCTCGGCGTGCCCATCCTCGGATGCACGGCTGGAAGCAGCACGTTCACGAGCGTTGTCCCCGCGAAGCGTCAACCTGCTCCTGGTCCCCGGACACTACGACATCGCTCTCCGCGCCTTTGGCCTGTCGCTCGGTGCCCTGGCCCTGGCACGGCTTGCAGCGGGACGGAAACAGAAGAGCTGAGTCGAACGGAACGGGGCGGTAGAAATGACGACGGGCACCTGGCTGTCGCCGGGTGCCCGTCAACAAGCACCGCTCAGCACCGCCGCGGTCCTCAGGGCTTCGCTGCCCCCTCCATCATCTTGCCATGCTTGATCATCACGTCGCCCATCGCCTTCATCATCTCGCCGCGCATCTGCAGCGCCTGCGGGCTGCCACCCATCTGGCCCATGCCCATCATGCCGCCACCCATCATGCCGCCCTGCATGCCGCCTCCCATCATGGGACACATGCCGGAAGCCATCATCGGACACGTCCCGCCCTGACCTCCGTGCGGCGGCGGCGGTGTCTGTGGCATCTGCGATCCCGTGGCGCCCTGCTGCGCGTAGCTGGTCGCCCCCACCAACAACCCGCCGAGCACGATCGAAACCAACACGCGCTTGCGTCGCATACCAGCCTCCTTAGAGCTTCGTGAGCTGACCGGCCCGGATCAGCTCGACGAGCACGTTCCATTCGTCCTTCTTCAGGACCGCGAGGTTGCCGACTTCACCGATTCGGATCTCGTCGCCCTGAATCTCCACTTCGGGGCAGGCGTTGCACGCGGGGCAGAGCGACATCTTCACGTTGTCCATTGCGGTTTCTCCTTGTCCTGGTAAAGACCTGTTCGATGTGCGGACACACGACCGCGTTGTCACGGTCGGACGGCCACGAGCGGAGGACCTTCCGTAAGCGGCGACGCAGACGCTGCAGGTCGGCGAGCATCCGGTCGAGATCGTCCGCTTTGCGCTGGACGACCTCACGCACGTGCGCGCATGGCGTTCGGCCGGATCGCTTGATCGCCACGATGTCCCTGATCTCGCCAAGACGGAAGCCCAGGCGTCGAGCCTGCATCACGAACGCCAGGAGAGCCTCGGTGCCCGGCTCGTACACCCGGTAACCCGCAGCAGTACGACGCGGCGCCGGCAAGATGCCTGATGCTTCGTACAGACGGACAGCCTTGCGACTCACGCCGCTCCGCGTCGCCACTTCACCGATCAAAAGGCCGTCGCGTCCCATATAGTGGATGGTAGACCCTGCCCCAAGGGACAAGGTCAAGTCGCAGGCTGCACAATCAAAAGCCAAGAGAGAACCCGGTACTGAAGAAGAGCCGGGACGGTCTGCCGGTCCTGTGAACTCGGTACCCACGCCGCTGCTCGGTGAACACCAGCAACGAGCGTCGCCCGCGTGTACCTCGGCGCGCTTACCGGCACACTGGCACCGAGCACCAGCTCGTAGCGGCCATCGCGCTCGCCGCGCCTGGCGTCGGTGAGGAACTCGTAGCCGGCGTTCAGATGCAGGCTCAGGCGCTCGAAGGACTTCGTCACGATACCCCCTGGTCGAGCCGACGCCCGACTGAACGGAATGGCGAACGCGCTCTGCTGGTCGAACAAGCGCCGCACCGCCGAGTGCGATACGTCGCTCTACTTCGCGGACTGCGCGCGCTGGGCGTACTTCAACATGATGTCGCCCATCGCTTTCATCATCTCGCCGCGCATCGCCAGCATCTCCGCCTGCTGTTTCGGATCGACGCCCATCATCATCGGCATGCCCATCATTCCGCCGCCCATCATGCCCGGCCCCATGCCGCCGCCCGCCATCCCCGACTGCCCCATCCTCTGTCGGCACATCTCCATGTGCTGCGCATGACGTGCGTCATGGCCCTCCGCCGGCATCGCGGCTTTCGGTGCGGAGGCCGGCGCCTGCTGCGCGGCCTCGTGCTGATGCGTCGGTTGCTGGGCGACTGCCACCGCCGTCGTCAGCATCGAGAAGACTGCCGCCGTGACCACGAAGGTCTTGCTGTGTCTCATTGCTGTTCTCCTCTCTGATTCGCTCACAACTTCACGCGTCGCAGCCGCAACGCGTTCGCGATCACCGACACCGAGCTGAACGTCATCGCCGCGCTGGCGATGATCGGGCTCAGCAGGATGCCGGCTACCGGGTACAGCACACCCGCCGCGATCGGCACGCCGAGCGTGTTGTAGATGAAGGCGAAGAAGAGGTTCTCGCGGATGTTGCGCATCGTCGCGCGGCTAAGATGGCGCGCCCGCACGATGCCACGGAGATCACCCTTCACCAGCGTGATGCCCGCGCTCTCGATCGCCACGTCGGTGCCGGTGCCCATCGCGACACCGACGTCTGCCTGTGCCAACGCCGGCGCGTCGTTCACACCGTCGCCCGCCATGGCCACCCGTCGTCCCTCGCTCTGCATCTTCTTCACGATGCCGCTCTTGCCCTCCGGCAGGACTTCCGCCTCCACGTCCTCGATCCCGAGCTTGCGCGCGACGGCTTCCGCCGTACGCCGGTTGTCGCCGGTGATCATGACGATGCGCAATCCGGCCTCGCGCAATGCCGCGAGGGCCTCCGCTGTGGATGACTTGATCGGATCCGCGACGGCAACGAGGCCGGCGGCACGGCTGTCAACGGCGACGAACATGACGGTCTGGCCCTCGCCGCGGAGAGCGTCAGCCTCGGCGCTCAGGGCGTCGACGGCGACGCCCAGATCCTGCATGAGACGGACATTACCGAGAGCGACGGCATGGCCCTCGACCCGGCCCACGATGCCCTTGCCAGTCTCAGATCGAAAGTCCTCTACGGTCCGCGGTGTGATGCCGCGCTCCGAGGCGCCCGAAAGAATCGCGGCCGCCAGAGGGTGCTCGCTTCCGCGCTCGAGGCTCGCGGCCAGGCGCAGTACCGTGGCCTCGTCGTGCCCGGGAGCCGGCTTCACCGCGGTCAGCCGTGGCTTGCCTTCCGTCAACGTTCCCGTCTTGTCCACGATCAGCGTGTCGACCTTCTCCATCAGCTCGAGCGCCTCGGCGTTCTTGATCAGCACGCCCGCCAGGGCACCACGGCCGGTGCCGACCATGATCGCCATCGGCGTTGCCAGACCGAGCGCGCACGGGCACGCGATGATCAGCACGGCAACGGCATTCACCAGGCCGTAGGCCAAGCGCGGCTCAGGACCCCAGAGGCTCCATGCGGTGAACGTCAGCACGGCGGCGGCGACGACGGCCGGCACGAACCAGGCCGACACCTGGTCGGCCAGCCGCTGGATGGGCGCACGCGTGCGCTGCGCCTCACTGACCATTTGCACGATGCGTGCGAGCAGGGTCTCAGCGCCCACGCGCTCGGCGCGCATCACGAAGCCCCCGGTGCCGTTCACCGTGCCGCCGGTCACGCGGCTCCCGGGCACCTTCTCCACCGGGATGGGCTCGCCGGTGACCATCGACTCGTCGACGGCGCTGGTTCCCTCGAGGACCGCGCCGTCGACCGGAATCCGTTCGCCGGGGCGGACACGCAGGCCATCACCAACGTGAACAGCCTCCAACGGTACGTCTTCTTCGGTGCCGTCCGGCCGAATGCGACGCGCCGTCGGTGGCGCCAGGTTGAGCAGTGCCTTGATCGCGCTACTGGTTTGGCTGCGCGCACGCAGCTCGAGCACCTGGCCAAGGAGCACGAGCACGGTGATGACGGCCGCGGCCTCGAAGTAGAGGCCGATCTCGCCGCCGTGAGTCCGGAGAGAATCCGGGAATATGCCCGGCGCGAGGGTGCCGACGACACTGTAGAGGTACGCCATTCCAGTACCGATGGCGATGAGCGTGAACATGTTGAGGCTGCGGTTCACGATCGACGCCCAGCCGCGCACGAAGAACGGCCAGCCGGCCCAGAGCACGACAGGTGTCGCGAGGACGAGCTGCAGCCATGCGAGGCCGCGGCCGGGAATGAGATGCCGGAGCGGTTCGCCGGGGAGCATGTCGCCCATCACGAACACCAGCAACGGAATCGTCAGCACGAGACCGATCCAGAACCGCCGGGTCATGTCGACGAGCTCGGGATCGGGCCCGTCGTCGGCGCTGACGGTCATCGGCTCCAGCGCCATGCCGCACTTGGGGCAACTGCCCGGCCCGCGCTGCCGGACCTCTGGATGCATCGGGCACGTGTAGATGCGGTCCTCGTCGCTTGCCGGCATGGGCGCAGCCGCCGCACTGACGTAACGCTTAGGATCGGCAACGAACTTTTCCCTGCAACTGTTGCTGCAGAACCAGTACGTCGTACCGCCGTACTCGGCGCTGCCGCCGGGCGCCTGTCCAGGAACTACATCCATCCCGCAGACGGGATCCTTCGGCGCGATCGTCGGCCCCGCGCCATGGCGGTGTCCGTGATTCTCTTTCATGGGCGCCTCCTTCACCCGTGCTGACGCACGAGCCGGCCAGTCAGTACAGTGGTCCGCAAGTCACCGTCACAGCGACGTTTGGTCTTGCAGGTGCACTCGAGACAGCCGTGCTCGGTGCAGGTCCCACACGAGGCCGCCTCCAGACGCGCCTTCAGAGCCTGCCGTGCTCGATGCAAGTGAACGGCCGCGTTACCCGGCGTAATGGCGAGCTGCCGCGCCACCTCGGCGACTCCGCCGCCGTCCATCTCGACGGCCCGAAGAATGCCGGCGTTGAGGAAATCGAGGAATCGCCGGTGGTGCTGCAGGAGCGTGACTAGTGCGCGGCCGTGGACGCTCGCGACGAACTCGCCGCTAACCTTCTCGTGGCAACGAGCACACGAGAGTGGCGGCGAGGGAGCCGAGGGAGCCAGCCTTTGTCCGTCCTATGCGCCGACAGACGTCATAACCCAGCCTCCCGCAAAACCCGCTCGCCGCAGGCCGCCGATGATGTATGGGCAGTTTCGCATCAACCGCCACAATAACTCCGTACGATAATTTTCGATCATCAGAATAGTCGGCCCTTCATTAAGCCCGAAAT
>CAYQQT010000148.1:4315-8209 GCA_964419375.1 uncultured bacterium | reverse complement strand
TGCAGCTCGCGGTCGTCATCGTGGGCATCTCCATGCTGGCCTTCGCGATCCTGCACGTCATCGGCGACCCCGTCACGCTGCTGCTGCCGCAGAACGCCGGCAAGGAAGAGTACGAGCGCTACAACAAGCTGCTCGGGCTCGACAAGCCCATGTACGTGCAGTACTGGAAGTTCGCCAGCCGCGCCGTCCAGGGCGACTTCGGCAAGTCCTGGTATGCGGACACGCCCGCCTTCAAGCTCGTGCTCGAGCGCATGCCGCCCACGCTGTACCTGACGACGGCCGGCCTCGTCACGGCGCTCCTCATCGCGCTGCCGCTCGGAATCCTGGCCGCGCTCAAGCGACACTCCTTCGTGGACACTCTGTGCACGATGGCGGCGGTGGCGGGTCAGGCCATGCCGATCTTCTGGCTCGGTATCATGCTCATCATCGTCTTCGCGGTGCAGCTGAGGCTGCTGCCCGCCTCCGGCTACGGGACGTGGCAGCACTTCCTGATGCCCGCCTTCACGCTCGGCGCCTTCCTGGCGCCCATCACGATGCGGCTGGTGCGCTCCGGCGTCATCGAGATCATGAACATGGAGTACATCAAGACGGCGCGGGCCAAGGGCCTCACCGAGCGGCTGGTGGTGATCAAGCACGCCTTCCGCAACGCTTGCATCCCCGTCATCACGGTCCTGGGGCTGCAGTTCGGCCAGCTCCTCGGCGGCGCCGTCGTCACCGAGACCGTCTTCGCCTGGCCCGGCGTCGCCAGTCTCACCGTGGACTCGATCCGCAACCAGGACTTCCCCGTGGTCCAGTGCGCGGTGGTGCTGCTGGCGCTGATCATCGTGGCCGTCAACTTCATCGTGGACATGATCGTGGGGCTGATCGACCCGCGCATCCGGGTGGGGGCGTGAGCGCGGTCAACGCGGGCGAGGTACCGCTCAACAGCGCGGGCGCGCCCGATGCCACCGGCGCCCCGTCGACGACCGCCCGCCGATCGTTGCGCCGGCTCTGGCGGCTCAAGTGGGGGCTGGTGGCCACCGCCCTCATGCTGCTGATCGTCGCCGCCTCGGCGGCGGCGCCGTGGATCGCTCCCCACAGTCCGGTGGAGGTCGACATCCGACACCGGCTGGCGCCGCCGGCCTGGATGGATCGCGGCACCCCCGACCACGTGCTCGGCACCGACCAGATCGGGCGCGATCTGCTCTCGCGGATGATCTACGGGGGCCGTGTGTCGCTCCTGATCGGGGTGGCCGCCGTAATCGTCTCCTCCACCATCGGCGTGTTGCTGGGGCTGGGGGCCGGCTACTTCGGGCCGCGGGTGGACTGGACGATCATGACGCTGGTGAACGTGATGCTCACGTTTCCGTTCGTGCTCCTGGCGCTCGCGGTGATCGCCGTCCTCGGTCCGAGCCTCGTCAACATGGTCATCGTGCTCGGCGTGGCCGACTGGCCTCTCTATGCGCGCGTCATCCGGGCGGAGACGATGGCCCTGCGCGAGCGGGATTTCATGACGGCGGCCCGCGCGCTCGGGATGGGCCACCTGCGCATCATCTTCCGGCAGCTCCTTCCGAACCTCGTCTCGGTGATCGTCGTCATCGCCACCCTGCAGGTGGCGCGCGTGATCATCCTCGAATCCTTCCTGTCCTTCCTGGGGCTGGGCGTGCAGCCCCCCACGCCCGCCTGGGGCAACATGCTCGGCGACGGGCGGGTCTACATGCTGACCTCGTGGTGGATCGCCGCCTTTCCCGGCCTCGCCATCTTCATCACCACGCTCACCATCAACCTGATGGGCAACGCGCTACGCGACTGGCTCGACCCCCACATGAAGCTCTGAGAGACGTCTGATCGAGGAGCGCCACGGCCTTGCCGGGGCGCTTCGAGCGTCGGGGGGTTTGGGGGGCCCGTCGAGGCCCCCCATCCAATCAATCGCCCCCTACTCAAACAAGCGCGCGAGCGCCGACTCCAGCATCGCGAGCCCCGCGTCCCCTGCCGTGCGAGATTTCAGGTTGCCCTCGCGGTCGAAGAGAAAATACGCCGGCATGAACTTGTTCTGAAAGGCGTCCGCCATGGCGTGGGTGTTGTCGATGGCGCACGGCTCGGTGACGTCCATGGCCTTCACCTCCTCGCGCACCTTCGCCACGTCCATGTCCTCCTCCTGCCGCGGCATGTGAATGCCGACGAGCTTGAGGCCCCGGGGGCCGTACTCGTCCCGCCACTTGCGCAGGGCGGGCATGTTGTCGTGGCAGATGTGACAGCTCACCGCCCAGAAATGAACGAGCACGGGCGAGCCGCGCAGGTCGTCCTGCGCGGGCTCGCCGTTCAACCACTCGGTGGCTCCCGACAGTTCCGGCATCGGGCTGCCGAGTCTCAAGGGCACCGCGCTACCCTCCCAGGAGCTTTTGGCCCGGACGCCAGTCGGCCGCGCACAGCCCGCCCGCCTGGAGCGCCTCGAGCACGCGCAGCACCTCGTCCACGCTGCGGCCGATGTTGAGGCTGTGGACGACCTCGTACTGAAGCATGCCATTGGGATCGATGATGAAGAGGCCGCGCGCGGCAAGCCCTTCCGCCTCGATGAGGACGCCGTAGTCGCGCGCCGCCTGCTGGGTGGAGTCGGAGGCGAGCGGGTACGTGATCTCGCCCACGCCGTTCTTGTCGCGCGGGGTCTGGATCCACGCCTTGTGCACGAAGACCGTGTCGAGTGAGACGCCGAGAACCTCGGCGTTCAGGTCGGCGAACTCCTTGATGCGATCGGAGAACGCCGTCACCTCGGTCGGTCAGACGAACGTGAAATCGGCCGGGTAGAAGAACAGGACCAGCCACTTGCTCTTGTAGTCGGCGAGCGACGCCGTCGCCTTCAGCGTGGCGAGGTCCTTGGTCGTCGTCATCTTGAAATCCGGGGCGGGGTGACCGACCCGCGCCCGGCTGATGAACCCGCTGCTTGCCTCCATCTCGGAACGCCTCCTCGAATCGAATTCGCGGCGCCACCGCGCCACTCCCGGCGCGCGCCACACTTCTTAAACGATACACCCCTGCCGAGCAGGCTGAGCGGACGCGCGCGTGCCCTCACGCGCGCGATGCGCTCGCGCGTGGGGCCCGCCCGACCGTCCGGGAGCGGCACGTCAGCTGGCGCGCTGCGCCGCCTTGCTCAGGCCGTCCTCGACCGTCTCTGCAGCGGATTGCAGCCGCTCCGCCGCCCCTTCGAGACCGGCGGCGGCCTGCCCGCGCAGATCGCTGGTCACGTCGTCGATGTAGTCCCGAATCTGGTCCCCGAACATCCACACCACCGCTCCGCCCGCCATCAGACCCGTCAGGAAGCTTTTGATCACGTCAATCTCCTCGTCGGCAGACTTACCCCTGCCGGGGATGAGGCAATCGGGATGCCATCGAGGCGGGCTATGATGCCGCGATGAGCATCGTCTACGACCCGCGGCTGCCCGAGGTCATCGCCGACCCCTACCCGACCTTCCACCGCCTGCAGGCCGAGGATCCCGTGCACTGGAGCGAGCCGCTCGGTGGCTGGGTGCTCACCCGCTACGGCGACGTGCGAGCGGCGCTCAACGAGCCGCGCCTGTCCTCCGACCGCATCACGCCCTTCAAGACCTCCGGGTCCGGCCAGCGCGCCGGCCTCGGCGAGCTGCTGCGCCTGGTGGGCCTGTGGGCGGTCTTCACCGATCCGCCCCTGCACACGCGGCTGCGTGGTCTCATGAACCTCGCCTTCACGTCCCGGGCGGTCGAGCGGCTGCGCCCGCGCATCGAGGAGCTGGTCGACGAGCTGCTCGACGGCGTGCGCGGGCGCGGGAGCATGGACGTCATCCGCGACTTCGCCTACCCGCTGCCCATCACCGTCATCGCGGAGATGATCGGCGTGCCGCGCCGCGACCGCGAGGACTTCAAGGGCTGGTCGGACGAGCT
>CAYQQT010000148.1:1938-4215 GCA_964419375.1 uncultured bacterium | reverse complement strand
GCGCCATCACCGCCATGGCCGCGTACTTCCGCGCCATGATCGCCGCGCGGCGCGCGCGGCCGGAGGACGACATCATGAGCGGCCTCGTGGCCGCCGAGGAGCGCGGCGACGTCCTCAGCGAGGACGAGCTCGTCGCCACCGGCATCCTGCTCCTCTTCGCCGGCCACGAGACGACCACGAATCTCATCGGCAACGCCGTGCTCGCGCTCCTGCGCAACGCCGACCAGGCCGAGCTGCTGCGGGCGCATCGAGAGCTGGCTCCGTCGGCGATCGAGGAGCTCATGCGGTACGACGGCCCCACGCAGGCGATGGTGCGCGTGGCGGTGGAGGACATCGAGATGGAGGGCAAGACGATCAAGCGCGGCGACCGCATTTTCACCATGATCAACGCCGCCAACCGCGACCCCATGCAGTTCACCGACCCGGATCGCGTGGACCTGCGCCGCCAGAACAACCGTCACATCGCCTTCGGCTACGGCATCCACTTCTGCATCGGCGCGCCCCTCGCCCGCCTCGAAGGCCAGCTCGCGGTCCCCGCGCTCCTGCGACGGTATCCCGACCTGGCGCTCGCCGCCGAGCCGCCGTGGCTGCCGTCCCTCGTCTTCCGCGGCGTCAAGTCCCTGCCCGTGACCTTTTCCGGCTAGGCGGATATCGAGGAGCGTCCCGGGTTCCCCGGGACGCTACCGAGCGCCGGGGGGCTTGGGGGGACCTTCGAGGCCCCCCATTCAGAAAAAGGCCCGGTGAACCGCGCGCGGGACAGGAGCGCGACGTGCGGTGTCAGCCCCACGCGTGCGCGGTCCTCGATCGTGTTGTAGCCCCACGCGGCGAGAAACAGCCGCACCCCCGCCAGCCCTGGCGCCCGGCGCACCGAATCGAGCGTCTCCAGCAGATCCTCGACGAACCAGAGCCCGGCCCCGTGCCTCAAGCCATACCCGCGCGCCAGGCGTGTCAGCGTCTCGAGCTTCGGGATGGCCCGTGACGGCTCGCGCCCGACGACCGGCAGCGTGCCCAGTCGCGCGCTCCGCGCCGCGAGCAGCGCGCGGGCGAAGCGCTCGGCCTTCGTGGTCACGATGACGACGCGCACGCCGTCGTCGAGCGCCGCCTCGATGCGCTCCGGCACGCGGGGGTACATGACGTGGTGAGCCACCCACTCGACCGGATTGGCCGCGAACCACTCGTCCCGCACGCGGTTGAGCGTGCGCCCGAGCGCTTCGGGGCTGGAGCCGATCTGCGCCAGCATGGTCTTGGCGGTCTCCACCCAGGCGCGACGATCGCCGACGGCCGCGTCGTCGACGCCTCCCACGAGCGCGTGGAGCAGCAGCGGCATCTCCCAGCCTCCCTCCACGAGCGGCCGGAGGGTGGCGAAGCGCGCCGCCACGTGCGGCGGCGGGTCCGCGCCCGGCCACGTGACGGCGCAGGCGCGACGCGCGGCTTCGAAATACTCCGCGCGTCCGTCGCACACGACACCGTCGAAATCGAGGGCGAGTACGAGGGGAGCGTCCGTGGGCACGGTGTACGATGATACGAGATGATCGTCCGCTGCGTCCTCGCCGCCGTCATCGTGCTGCTCCTCACCGGATCCGCCGCCGCGCAGACGGACTTCGGCGCCGATCCCGCCCGCTATCTGAAGCTCGACTGGCAGACGGCGCCCGCCGGACCCCAGACGGCCGTGTGGGGTCACGTGTACAACGACTTCGGCCTCGCCGCGCGCGACATCCAGCTTCTCGTGCAGGCCATCGACGAGGCGGGACGACCGGTGGCGCAGACGATCGCCTGGGTGCCCTTCGTCCTCGCCCCGGGCACGACCGGCTACTTCGAGGCGCGCGTGCCGGCGGCGGCCAGCTACCGGGTGAGCGTGGCGGGGTTCAGCTGGGCGTACAAGGACGACGTGGACTTCGGGATCCGGCGCCGGCGGTGGTAGGGCGCGTCAGCGCCCCGCATCGCCGACGAGGTAGAGCCCGTACACGAAGCTCCTCACGGTTCTCCGCCGGCTTCGGCCCGTTGACAGAGAGGGGAGTAACCGACGCGAGTGGCAATGCACGCGATAAGCCGCAGGCGCGGCGGCGGAGCCGTCATTGTCCACTACAGTTCATGGCTCACGGCTTGGCTGATGGGTTTAGTGCCCTTTGATCCCCGCCTCGCGTATGACCTTGCCTCACTTCTGGAGATCGGATTAATTGCGGCCAGGAATTCCGCGGGTGTCAAATGCGCCGACGACGCAGTGCGGCGATACTGAACAGCCCCAAGCTGATGAGAGCTACTGTGCCCGGCTCCGGT
>CAYQQT010000148.1:0-1838 GCA_964419375.1 uncultured bacterium | reverse complement strand
CACGTCGACACCTAAGGCTCCCGCGTTGGCTTCGCCTGTCGCTCGCCGTGCCGAGTCGGTGCGCGCGCATCTGCCGGAGTACGCCCGCCCGGCCGCGACCTTCGCCTATCTCACCGGCTGGCGGCTCAAGAGCGAGATCCTGACGCTCCAGTGGCGCCAGATGGATTTCAAGGCCGGCGTGGTCACGCTCGACGTCGGCACGACCAAGAACCGCGACGGGCGCACGTTCCCGATGGTGCCCGAGCTGCGGGCCATGCTCGAGGCGCAGCGGGCGGCAACGGACACGCTGCAGCGCAAGACCGGCAGCATCATCCCCTACGTGTTCCACGGGACGAAGCGCGGGCGCCCTCTGTTCAGAGATTTACAAAGGCGTGGCGCGCGGCCTGTCTCGCGGCCGGCGTGCCGGGACGCATCCCGCACGACTTTCGCCGGACAGCCGTGCGAAACCTCGAACGCGCCGGCGTGCCGCGGTCCACGGCCATGGCGATGGTCCGGCCATCGGACGGAGGCGATCTACCGGCGCTACGCGATCGTCGATGAGGTGATGCTGCACGAGGGCGCGGCGCTGTCGGGGTACTCAAAGTGAAGGGGGCGACCGGCGTCGCCCCCTCCTAACTACTTGGTTAAATGGCGGGCTCGACGGGACTTGAACCCGCGGTCTCTGGATTGACAGTCCAGTGTGCTAACCAGGCTGCACCACGAGCCCGCGCCATTGCTCGGTGTGGGTCCTCACGCTATCACGCGAGGTTGGACCGGTCAACGCGAGGGCGCAAAGGCCCTGCGCCGCGCACAAACTTGGGAAAGCATTTTCATCCTGGGCGCCCGTGTCGCGCCGTTGGCGCGCACGACCTCGACGGCGCGGATCTTGCTATTCATCGCGGTATGACGATTATCCCGAAGGACTCCCAGATCGCGGCCGTCGTCGTTCTCCTGGGCGCGGTGCTGATCAGCGGCCTGCTCCGGGCCTTCTAGGCCCGATCGGTCCGCCCGCCCGCCTGCGCGCGGGCGTCAGGGCGCCTGGAACGTGAAGCCGGCGCGGAAGGTGCTGACCTCGACGCGGTAACGCGTCGCCGCCGCCACGCTGGGAACGAGCGCGACGAACGGCTTGCTCTCCCCACGCCCGATGCGCGAATCGACGTACGCCACGCCGCTCGCAACGACCTTGCCCCCGCTGCCCAACGCCTCCGCGGTCACGCTCACGTCGAAGCAGTCGCTGGGCCCGTCGTTGAGCACGTTGCCCTTCACGAGCACCTGACCCGGCCGCGCGGTGCGATCGACCTCGTACGTGATGCGGAAGTTCTGCGCTTCCGCGGCGCCCGCGAAGATGAGCCCCGCCACGACGCCGGCGCCCATCGCGATGCTCCACAGCCGTCCCGCCGCGCGTCTCATTCGCCGCGATTGTATACCAACGTGGGAAACCCGTTGCCGGGAAGTCCTCGCCTTCATCCTGGAATACTGCGGAGCGGAAGTGGCCACCGCCGCCTCCGTGCGCGAGGCGATGGAGATCTTCGACCGCGCGCAGCCCTCGGTGCTCGTGAGCGACATCTCGATGCCCGGCGAGGACGGGTACGGTCTCATCCGGCAAGTGCGCGGGCGCACCCCCGACGCCGGAGGCACCGTCCGTCGCCGTGACCACCTTCCGCTACGAGCACGATCGTGATCGGTGTCTGTCCGCCGGGTTCCAGGAATATCTCTCCAAGCCCGTGGACCCCGACGTCCTCTGCAAGACCGTCCGCACCGTGGCGCGTGGCCGCAGCTGATCGCCGCGGTACATTGACGCGGAAATAATCTGGGCTGCAGAAAAACCCACAGGGCGCTCAAAACGGCGCAGATGCTAG
>CAYQQT010000147.1:0-8225 GCA_964419375.1 uncultured bacterium | reverse complement strand
GCGAAGAGCAGGAACATCAGCCCGACGAGGAGGGCGCCGAGGAGGGGCTCGCTCATGCGGCTGCTTCGGGTGCCACCTCGTCGCGCGCCGAGCGCGGGCCGAGCGTTACGCGGAGCTGCCGCACCAGCCTCGCGAGCATGGCCACCGCCATGAGCGCGAGGCCGGCGGGGATGACCGCCATCGGCAGCCAGAGCGGGTACAGCATCACCGCGGAGACCCGACCGTATCGGTAGGCCGTGAGGGCGGACTGCGTGGTGACCCAGAGCACGATGCCGAGGAAGACGACGCCGAGCAGGAGCGTGACGATGCGCAGCCACGCCCGCGCCGCGGGACGGAGGTGGCTGGTGATGAGATCCACGCGGACGTGGCCGCCCGCGCGAAAAGTGTAGGCGGCGCCGCCGAAGATCACGAGCACCTCCAGGAAGCTCGCCAACTCGTCGACGAAGACTTGCGGCTGGTTGAAGAAGTACCGCATGGTCACGTCGTACGAGATGAGGAGCACGATGGCGAGGGTGGCGACGCCCGAGAGGAGCGCCGCCGCCCCCGCCACCCGACCGATCACCGCCCGAGGGCCTTGAGCGCGAGGTCGAGCCCGCGCTTGCCGTCGGCGCCGGTGCGCGTGAGCCACGTGTCCCACACGGCGCGGGCGAGCTTGCGCGCCTTGTCGAGCTCGTCCTTGGGAGGGTCGACGACGGTCATGCCGATCTCGGGCAGCCGCTTCCTCACGCGCTCGTCGAAGGCGATGGCGTCCGCCCACTCCTTCTCCTCGAGGTTCGACTCCTTCACCCCGTCGAGCACCGCCTGCTGCAGGTCCTTGGGCAGCGCGTCCCACGCCTTCTGGTTGGCGACGATCCACTCCTGCGCGGCGCCCGTGAGGTACCAGTAGTCGAGGAACTTGGCGACCTCGAAGAACTTCATGGGCTCGGCGTTGGTGGCCGAGGTCATGGCGCCGTCCACCGTCTTCTTCTCGAGCGCGGAATACACCTCGCCGAACGCGATGTTCACCGGGGCTCCGCCCAGCGCGCGCGTGAGGTTGGCGGAGTCGGCGCCGTACACGCGGATCTTCTTGCCCTTCCAGTCGGCGACGGTGCGGATGGGCATCGTGGAGAAGACCTGTTGCGACGGCCACGTCGACATGGCGATGAGCTTGAGGCCCTTCCTGGCCAGCATCTCCGTGTAGAACCCGCGCAGCGCGAAGGCCGCTTTCTTGTGCTCCTCCATGCCGTGCGTCATGAAGGGCAGCTCCAGCGGGCCCATCTCCAGGAGCACGTCCGTCAGGTACGAGGCGAGCACGGGGGCGATCTCGGCGCGGCCGTCGAGCACGGCGGGGATCAGCTCGGGGCCCGGGTAGAGCGAGGAGGCCGCGTGGAAGCGGATGTCCATGCGGCCGCCCGACTTCTCCCGCACCTTGTTGGTGAAGGCGGTGTAGTTGATCGTGTGGTAGTAGGTGGGCGCCGAGATGTGCGGGAAATTCCATACCACGGTCTTCGCCTGCGCCCTCACGGGCGCGGGCGCGGTGGTGCCCGCGGCGACGAGCGCGAGCAGCAGGACGGCGAGGGTCTTCATGTCCGCTCCTTTATAGAGGTTGGATGAGCTTGGCGACGAGGCCGGGAAGCGACAGCTCGGCTTTCCGGCGCTGGTCGTCGGCGGTCTCGCCGCCCTTGCGATGCGGCACGATCACGAGCTCGAGATCGCTCACGTCTTGCAGACGCGCCTGCGTGCGGGCGGCGTTCTCGAAGTTGTCCCAGACGATGGTCACGGTGTGGATGCCCTTCTTCTCGAGGGCGGCGGCGTCGAGCACACTGCCCGACGTGCAGGACCCTCAGAGCCCGATGCCGACCACGGCCACCTGCGCCGCCGCCGCCTCGTCGATGAGCGCTGGAGGCGACGGCGCCGTCCCCGACGGCTTCACGAACCGGTGCACCTTCGCCCCCCACCGTTCGGTCAGGAGTGTTTCCAGGTGAGTCGTAAACGGAATGTCGAGGTTGTCGTCGACGAGCGCGACGCTCACGCCCTGGAGCGTAGGCGGCCGCGTCTTCGCCGGCCGTGGGTTACGGCGGGCGGGCCAGACGGGGCTCAGAAATTCCAGGCTCATGGTCTCTTGATCTCCCTCGTGACGGCGAAGCCGCCGAAGCCGCCCCAGCCGGGCAGCACGGAGGCGAAGTAGCTGCGGCCGCCGGCGACGACGATGTGGATGTCCTCCGGCGACGCGGTCATCGGCACCTTGGTGGTCGGGTTGTCGACGTCGTAGCGGGCGGGATAGCGGCCGGCGTCGATCTCCATCTTGCGGAACTGCTCGTGCACCACGCCGCACGCGCGCACGTCGGAGAGCGAGCGGCGCGCGTGCTCCCACAGGTAGCGGCGCACGTCGTCCTTGGACCAGCCGCGCCGGGCGAACTCCTCCGCGTTGAGCGGGTTGAGCGTGATGAGCGTCTGCCCGAGCACGTGGACGTTGTTGTTGCCGAGGGCGGACATGGAATCCACGAGCACGTGCAGCATCTCCTCCGGCGTGCCGTAGCAGAAAATGCTGTGCGGCCCCTCGCACGCGAACACCGTGACCGCGCTCGATCCCTCGGGCAGGCCGCGCTCCACGTGCAGCGGCCGCCACGGGTTGTCCTCCTCCTCCTCCGCGATGCAGAAGGCGTACTCGCCGGGATGCGAGAGCGTGGACTTGTCGGTGTCCCAGGGCACGGCCCCGCCCAGGTTCCACAGCGCCAGGCGCACGCCGCGGCCCACGGCGGTGTTGGCGCGGTAGCCGTTGCCGAAGACGCCGTCGCGCGAGTTGAACTGCAGCTCGCGCGTGATGGGGCCGTTGACGATCACGAGCGACACGCACATGTGCGTCGTCTGCGACACGCCGTTGAGGTTGTGCGCGGGGTCGAGGAGCGCCTCCATGGCCGCGAGCACCACGGGAAAATGCTCCGGCAGGCAGCCGCCCATCACCGCGTTGATGGCCAGCTTCTCGATGGTCGCCTCCCCGCCCTTGGGCGGGATGGGGCCGAGGCTTTCCTGCGGGTCGCGCCGGACGTGCGCGATGAGGGCCTCCACGCGGCGCCGTGTCGGTAACACCACGGGCATCCCGTCCGTCCACTGCCGTTTGTAGAAGAGCTCGACTGCTTCGTCGTAGTCGTCGACGGTGACGCGCTCCGATACGAGGTCCATGGGGCCGCCAGCGTAGCACAGCCCTTGCGCGTCGAGCGGCCGGCCACTTTGCGTCCAGCGGGCTGGGGGTAAATTGATCAGGCCTTCCGGACATCCGTCGCCTAGGTGCTTGATCGCATTGCACACGCGGCTTCGGCATCCGCCTTGCGGTGTCTATGCTGGACCGCGAATGAACACGTCGAACCGCCGTTACGCTGCCAGCCCCCGCTCCGCCCCCGTCCTCGCGCGGCACACGGCGCCGCGCGGGCTGCGGCACGTCACGCCGCACGTGGAGACGGCGCTGAAGCTCGCCACCGTGACCGTTCTCGTGGGTCTCTTCGTCGTCACCTACACGTGGGGGCTGGCGCAGCGGCGCCGGGCGGACGACTGGCGTTCCCGGGCGGAGGAGTGGCGCGCGGTCGTCTGCGTGTACAAGCTGCGCGACGTGGAGCGGCGCCTTCCCTTCCTCGCCTCACCGCAGGCCGGCACCGCGTGTGAGCGGCTGGAGCGTCTCGGGCTCGCGATCGTCTCCCCGTAGCGCACTGGCGCGCGACGCGTGATGTATTACCATGGGGCCGGATGTCCCGCCGAACGGTCGCCGTGGCTCTCCTTCTCGTTGCGCTGGTGCCGGGCCTCCTGGATGCGGCCGATCCCGCGCCCACGTCGCACGCGCTGTCGATGTTCGGTGACCTGAAGTACGGCCCCGACTTCAAGCACTTCGAGTACGTCAACCCGGCCGCGCCCAAGGGCGGGCACGTCAAGCTCGGCGCCATCGGCACCTTCGACACGCTGAATCCGTGGGTGCTGCGCGGCGTGAAAGCGGTGGGGCTCCTCCTCGTCTTCGACACGCTCCTGACGGCGTCGGCGGACGAGGCGTTCTCGGAGTACGGCCTCCTCGCCGAGAGCGTGCAGGCGCCGGCCGACCGCTCGTGGGTCGCCTTCACGCTGCGCGCGGAGGCCCGCTTCCACGACGGCACTGCCGTCACCGTGGAGGACGTGGTGTGGACCCTCGACGCGCTGAAGAGCAAGGGCCACCCCGCCCGGCGCGCCTACTACAGCCGCGTGACGAGCGCCGAGAAGACGGGGCCCCGCACCGTGCGCTTCGCCTTCGCGGGCGGCGAGAACCGTGAGCTGCCGCTCATCGTGGGCCAGATGCCGGTGCTCTCGAAGGCGTACTGGTCCACGCGCGACTTCGAGAAGACGACGCTGGAGCGGCCCCTCGGCAACGGGCCCTACCAGGTGGAGGCCTTCGAGCCCGGCCGCTCCATCACGTATCGTCGCGTGAAGGATTACTGGGGCGCCCGGCTCGCCGTCAACACGGGCCGCCACAACTTCGAGACGATCCGGTTCGACTATTACCGCGACGCCACGGTGGCGGTGGAGGCGTTCAAGGCGGGCGAGTACGACTTCCGCGAGGAAAACTCGTCGAAGAACTGGGCAAAGGCGTACAACATCCCCGCCGTCACCCAGGGCGCCATCAAGAAGGAGCACATCCGCAACGAGCAGCCCACCGGCATGCAGGCCTTCGTGTTCAATACGCGCCGGCCGTTCTTCGCCGATCCCCGCGTGCGGCGGGCGCTCACCACCGCCTTCGACTTCGAGTGGACGAACGAGCACCTCTTCTACGGCGCCTACACGCGCACGCGCAGCTACTTCTCGAACTCCGAGCTCGCCTCGCGGGGGCGGCCCGGGCCCGACGAGCTGAAAATTCTAGAGCCGTTTCGTGCCCAGGTACCCGCCGAGGTGTTCACGCAGGAGTACCAGCCTCCATCGACAGCGGCGCCCGGCGGCCTGCGCGGCCGGATGCTGGAGGGGCTGCGCCTGCTGGAGGAGGCGGGCTGGGTCGTGCGCGACGGGCGTCTCGTCAACGCGAGATCCGGGCAGCCCATGGCGTTCGAGATCCTCAACAACGACCCCACCTGGGAGCGCATCACGCTGCCCTTCGCCAAGAACCTGGAGCGGCTGGGCGTGGCCGCGCGCGTGCGCACCATCGACACCGCGCAGTACCAGTACCGCGTCGAGCACTTCGATTTCGACATGGTGGTGGACGTGATGGCCCAGTCGCTGTCGCCCGGCAACGAGCAGATCGACTACTGGACGTCACCGAAGGCGATGGGGCCCGGCAGCGCCAACCTCGTGGGCATCCGCGATCCCGTGGTGGACGCGCTCGTCGACCTGCTCATCGCCGCCCCCGATCGCGCCCAGCTCATCGCGCGCACGCGGGCGCTCGACCGCGTGCTCCTGTGGGGCCACTACGTCATTCCGCACTGGCACATCCAGGCCTTCCGCGTGCTGTACTGGGACAAGTTCGGCCGCCCCGCCGTGCCCGCCCGGTACGCGCACGGTTTTCCCGACACGTGGTGGGTGGATGCGCGGAAAGCGCGCTGAGCGATGATCGCCTACGTCCTGCGCCGGCTGCTCCTCATGGTGCCCACGCTCGTCGGCATCATGATCATCAACTTTCTCATCGTGCAGGCGGCGCCGGGCGGCCCCGTCGAGCAGACGCTCGCGCAGATCCGCGGCACCGCCGTCTCCGCCACCGCGCGCGTGGGCGGCACCGGGGGCGGGGAAACGGTGCAGCGCGGCCCCGTTGAGCCCGGGCGGTCGCCGGCCGATGCGTCCGCCAAGTACCGGGGCGCGCGCGGCATGGACCCGCAGCTCATCCGCCAGCTCGAAAAGCAGTACGGCTTCGACCAGCCGCCCACCACCCGCTTCCTGAAGATGATGCGCAACTATCTCGTGCTGGACTTCGGCAACAGCTTCTATCGCGACCGCTCCGTGGTGAGCCTCGTGCTCGACAAGATGCCGGTGTCGATCTCGCTCGGCCTGTGGACCACGCTGCTCGTGTACGCCATCTCCATCCCCCTCGGGGTGGCCAAGGCCGTGCGCGACGGATCGACGTTCGACCTGTGGACGAGCGCGGCCGTCATCGTCGGCTACGCGATCCCCGGCTTCCTCTTCGCGATCCTCCTCGTGGTCGTCTTTGCGGGCGGCAGCGTCGTGAGCTGGTTTCCGCTGCGCGGCCTCTATTCCGACGGCTGGGCGCAGATGGCGTGGCCCGCGCGCGTGGTGGACTACCTGTGGCACATCACGCTGCCCGTGATCGCGCTCGTGGTGGGCGGCTTCGCGGGGCTGGTGATGCTCACGAAGAACTCGTTCCTGGAGGAGATCAACAAGCACTACGTGGCCACCGCGCGCGCCAAAGGGCTCACGAAGCGGCGCGTGCTGTACGGCCACGTGTTCCGCAATGCCATGCTGATCGTGGTGGCGGGCTTTCCCGCCGCCTTCGTCGGCATCCTCTTCACGGGCGCGCTGCTGATCGAGGTGATCTTCTCGCTCGACGGCCTCGGCCTCCTCGGCTTCGAGGCGGCGGTGAACCGGGACTACCCGGTGATGTTCGGGACCCTCTACATCTACACGCTGGTGGGCCTGCTGCTGAACCTCGTGAGCGACCTCATCTACGTGGCCATCGACCCCCGCATCGATTTCGCCAAGCGCGAGGCGTGATAGCGCTGAGCCCGCTCACGCGCCGCCGGCTCGCGGGCTTCCGCGCCAACCGCCGCGGCTACTGGTCGCTCTGGATCTTCCTCGCCCTCTTCGGGATCACCCTCGTCGCCGAGCTCGTCGCCAACGACCGCCCGCTGCTCGTCCGCTACCACGGGCGCTTCTACGTGCCCGTCCTCGTCGCCTACCCGGAGACGACCTTCGGCGGCCAGTTCCCGACGGAGGCGGCCTATCGCGACCCCTACGTGAGGCGCCTCATCACGGAGCACGGCTGGATGGTGTGGCCACCCGTGCCCTACCGCCACGACACCATCAACTACGAGCTGGCGGTGCCCGCGCCCGCGCCGCCCTCGCGTGACAACTGGCTCGGCACCGATGACCAGGCGCGCGACCTGCTCGCCCGCCTCATCTACGGCTTCCGCGTTTCCGTGCTGTTCGGCCTCACCCTCACGCTGGCGTCCTCCGTCATCGGCGTGATGGCGGGCGCGGTGCAGGGCTACTTCGGGGGCTGGGTCGATCTCTTCTTCCAGCGCTTCATCGAGGTGTGGTCGGGGCTGCCCGTGCTCTACCTGCTCATCATCCTCGCCAGCCTCGTGGAGCCGAACTTCTGGTGGCTGCTCGGCCTCATGCTCCTCTTCTCGTGGATGTCGCTCGTGAGCGTGGTGCGCGCGGAGTTCCTGCGCGCCCGGAACTTCGACTACGTGCGCGCCGCGCGCGCCCTCGGCGTGAGCAACGCCGTCATCATGGTCCGCCACGTGCTGCCCAATGCGATGGTGGCCACCCTGACCTTCCTTCCCTTCGTCCTCAACAGCTCCATCACCACGCTCACCTCGCTCGACTTCCTCGGGTTCGGCCTGCCGCCGGGGGCGGCCTCGCTCGGCGAGATCCTCGCGCAGGGCAAGGCCAACCTCCAGGCGCCGTGGCTGGGCGTGACCTCGTTTCTCGTCATCGCGCTCTTGTTGAGCCTGCTCGTGTTCATCGGCGAGGCGGTGCGCGACGCCTTCGATCCTCGAAAGACGCTGCGGTGAGCGAGCCCCTCCTCGCCGTCCGAGACCTCTCCGTCACCTTCGACACGCCGGGGGTTACGGTGGAGGCCGTGAAGCACGTGTCCTTCCACCTCGACCGCGGCACGACCCTCGCGCTCGTGGGCGAGAGCGGCTCCGGCAAGACGGTGACGGCGCTGTCGCTGATGCAGCTGCTGCCGTATCCGCCCGCGCGCCATCCCTCCGGCAGCATCCGCTTTGCGGGGCAGGAGCTGGTGGGCGCGCCCGAGAGCGTGATGCGCCGCGTGCGCGGCGACCGCATGGCGATGATCTTCCAGGAGCCCATGACCTCGCTCAACCCGTTGCACACGATCGAGAAGCAGGTCAACGAGGTGCTCATCGTCCACAAGGGGCTCCGCCGGCGGCAGGCGCGCGCGCGCACCATCGAGCTGCTGCACCTGGTGGGACTGCCGGAAGCGGAGCGCCGGCTCGATGCCTATCCGCACCAGCTCTCGGGCGGCCAGCGCCAGCGCGTGATGATCGCCATGGCGCTTGCCAACGAGCCCGATCTGCTCATCGCCGACGAGCCCACCACCG
>CAYQQT010000146.1:0-8236 GCA_964419375.1 uncultured bacterium | reverse complement strand
CGGTGGTGGCGTCGAGCACCTGGATGACATGGTGCGGTGCGCTGTCGTCGAGTTTCTTTAGCACCTTGGCGATCTTCTGCAGCTCGGCCATCAGGTTGGCTTTATTCTGCAGCCGTCCTGCCGTGTCGATCAGCAGCACGTCGATGTTTTCCGCTTTTGCCCGCTCGAGCGCGCGGAAGGCCACGGGCCTGCCCGCCACGGACAGCAGGGCGGCGCGCGCGTCGTCGGGCGTGGAGAGGTAGAGGGTGGCCGGCGGGATCACGCGCCGTCCAGCCGGGTCACGTGCGGGAGCACGTCGGCCTCGGCACGGCGCAGGTCTTCGACGAAATCGATCTCGGTCCAGGGCAGGCCGGTGACGTCCGCCCAGCCCACATGGTGGCTCGTCACCAGCATGTGCAGCGCATCCTCGTACTCGTTCATGCCCCGGCTCTCGTCGATCACCTTCCGCAGAAAACGGACGAGGTGCGGGCCCGCCTCGGCGCCGCACTTGAAGAAGCCGACGCCCTCGCCGACGGCGTCCCACGCCTCCGGCACCACCTTCTTGCCGAGCGCGATCACACGGTCGCCGCGCGTGTAGACCTTGACCTCCTCGCCGGTGTCGGAGAAGCCGCGGTCCACGAGGAGCGCGCTGGGCGCGGGCGCCGCGAGCAGGCGGCGCAGCAGCTCGCGCGGGAAGAGGACGTCGGCGTCCATGATGAGGGCGGGCTCGGTGAGGTAGTTCCGCGCCGCGTACAGTGACAGGACGGAGCCGCGCGCGTACTCGGGATTGTCGACGTACGCGATGGCCATGGCGCCGCGGCGCTCGCCCGCGAGCCGGCGGATCTGGTCCGCGCAGTGGCCGACCACGAGCACGGTGCGGCGGATGCCGGCGGCCGCGAGCGCGTCCAGCATGCGCGCGAGCAGGGGCCGGCCCCCCACGGGCAGCAGCGCCTTGTGCGTGGTGTCGGTGAGCGGCGCGAGCCGTCGGGCGACGCCGGCCACGAGGACGACGGCGTTCATGCGCCCAGCTCTTCCTGGCGCGTCTTCATCTTCTTCACGAGCTCCTCGAACGACGAGGTCTGGATGATCTTGTTGAACTGGCTGCGGTAGTTGGCCACGAGGCTGACACCCTCGACGACGACGTCGTACACGAGCCAGCGCTCGCCCTTGCGCTGCATGCGGTACTGGATCGGCACCTGCAGGCCCTGGCGGGTGACGATCCGGCTGCCCACCGCGGCCTGGTCGCCGTCCACGGTGTCGCCCGTGTACTCCATCGTCTCGCCGCCGTAGAGCTCGACCTGCGAGATGTACGAGCGCTCGAGGAGGTCGGCGAAGAGCTGCACGAACTGGTCGCGCTCGGCGGGCGTGCGTGCGGCCCAGTGCCGCCCCAGCGCGCGCTTGGCTGTCTCCGTGAAGTCGAAGATGTCGTTGGCGATCCCCCGCATCGCCGCGCGCCGGTCCTTGGCCTTCTGCGGCTGCTTCATGGCGGGATCGTCGAGCAGCTTCAGCACGCGGTCGATCTGCGCGCGCAGCTGATTGGTGGGCTCGGCCGCCGCCGCCTCGCGGGCGGCGACGGGGACGACCAACGTGAGCGCGGCCAGCAGCGCCAGAGCGCGCAGCGACATCATGGCGGGCCCCTGTCGCCGCATCGAGCTAGACCTTGCCGAAGATGTACTTGGACAGCAGCTCTTCGAAGTCGACGGGCGCCTCCACCTCGCGGATGCGCCCGTTGGGCTGGATGATCTTGTCGGAGCCGCCGGGGCTGATGCGGACGTACTTCTCGCCGATGAGCCCCTTCGTCTTGATGGACGCGATGGAATCCTCCTGCAGCTTGATGCCGGGGTCCACCCGCAGCACCACGCGCGCCTGGTAGTCGGCGAGGCCGATCGATTCCACGCGCCCGATCTCCACCCCCGCGATCTCCACCGTGGAGCCGGACTTCAGCCCGCCCACGGACGGAAAGTCCACGGTGACGATGTAGCCGCCGGTACCGAGGAACGACACCTGCCCGAGCTTGATGGACAGGTAGCCGAGGGCGAGGATGCCCAGCAGCATGAAGATCCCCACCGTGACGTTGACGCGCGAACGGTCCATCGATTTCCCTCCCTGTCTCGCCCTACTGCGGGTCGGGTTCACCCCGAATGAACTGTCGCACGATCCGGTTGGCGGAGGCCTGGATCTGTGCCGGCGGCCCCGTTTCCACGATGCGGCCCTCGTACAGCATCGCCACCCGGTCGGCGATCTCGAAGATCTCCGGGATCTCGTGACTGACCATCACCGCCGTGAACCTGAAGCGCCGGTGCAGCTCGAGGACGAGATGGTGGATCGTATTCACCAGCACGGGATCGAGGCCGGTGGTGGGCTCGTCGAAGAACACGATCTGCGGCTCCGTCACCAGGGCGCGCGCGATGGCCACGCGCTTGCGCATGCCGCCGGAGACCTCCGCCGGAAACTTCGGCCCCACGCCCTCCAGCCCCACCTGCGCGAGCGCCGCCTCCACCTTCTTGTCGATCTCCGGCCGCGGCAGCCGCGTCTTCTCGCGCAGCGGGAACGCCACGTTGTCGCCGCAGGTGAGCGAGTCGAAGAGCGCGTTGCCCTGGAATACGACGCCGTACCGGTTGCGCACCTCGTCGAGGGCGCGGCCGTGCAGCGCGGTGATGTCGGCCCCGTCCACGATGACGCGGCCGCTGTCCGGCCGCAGGAGGCCGACGAGGTGCTTCAGGAAGACGGACTTGCCGCCGCCGGAGCGGCCGATGATGACGGTGATGGATCCCGCCGGCACCTCGAGATCCACCCCGCGGAGCACCGGCTGGCCGTGAAAGGACTTCGTCAGCCCCTCCACCTTGATCACGGCAGCACCGAGCCCAGGAAGTAGTCCCACACGAGGATGAGCACGGAGGACAGCACCACGGCCTGCGTGGTGGCGCGCGCCACCCCTTCGGCGCCGTGACCGGCGTGGAAGCCCTTGTACGTGCACACCCAGGTCACGATGATGCCGAAGGACAGCGACTTCCAAACGCCCAGCATCACGTCCTTGACGTCGACGAACGACTGCATCTCGCCGAAGTACGTGCCCGGTGACAGCCCCAGCAGCTCGACGCCCACGACGTAGCCGCCGAAGATGCCGACCACGTCGAAGAGCGCGGTCATGAGCGGGAAGGTGAGGATGCCGGCGAAGATCGACGGGGCGACGAGGTAGCGCATCGGATTGAGCGCCATGACGGTGAGGGCGTCGATCTGCTCGGTGATGCGCATGATCCCGATCTCCGCCGTGAGCGCGGAGCCCGCACGGCCGGTGACCATGAGCGCGGCCAGCACGGGGCCGAGCTCGCGGACGATCGACAGCGCCACCGCGGGACCGAGAAACGCCTCGGAGCCGAAGCGCGAGAGCGTGAAGAAGATCTGCAGGCCGAGGACCATCCCCGTGAAGGCGCCCGTGAGCAGGATGATGAGCAGCGAGCGGTAGCCGATGTAATTGATGCGGCTCACGAACGCCCAGAACTTGAAGGGCGGCGTCACCATCACCACCAGCGCCTGCACGAGGAAGGCGCCGAAGCGCCCCAGCGACGCCACGACCTCCACGCCCCAGCCGCCGAGGGCGTCGAGCGGGCGGAGGGCGGGGGAGAGCGTGCGCCCCGTCATGCCTGAGCGCGGCGATACACGCCCAGGGCCCACAGGGGAAAGTACTTTGCGTAGTAGTGGTACTTCAGATAGAAGACGCGCGGAAACCCGGTGCCGTTCCAGAGCGGATCGTCCCAGGCGCCGTCCGCGCGCTGCGTCTTCAAGAGGTGGGCGACGCCCGCTTCCACCGTGGCGCCGCTCGTGCAGCCGGCCGCGAAGAGGGCGAGTAGTGCCCACGCGGTATGGCTGGGCGTGGAGTCGCCCACGCCCGCCAGCTCAGGCTTGGCGTAGCTCTCGCACGTCTCGCCCCAGCCGCCGTCCGCGTTCTGGCGCTTCTGCAGCCACCGCACGGCCCGCTGCACGTACTCGTGGCGCGGATCGACGCCGATGGCGGCGAGGCCCCGCAGCACGGACCACGTGCCGTAGATGTAGTTGACGCCCCAGCGCCCGTACCACGGCCCGTCGTGACGCTGCGTGCGACGGATGAAATGCAGGGCGCGTTGCGCGGGCTCGAACTCGACCGTGTAGCCGAGGGTGCCGAGCAGCTCGAGGCCGCGCCCGGTGAGGTCCTCCGTGGATGGATCCAGGAGCGCGCCGTGGTCGGCGAAGGGAATGTTGTTGAGGTAGAGGCGGTTGTTGTCGGCGTCGAAGGAGGCCCAGCCCCCATCCTGGTTCTGCATGCCGAGGAACCACCCCAGGCCGCGCTCCTTGGCCAGCCGCACGCGGTCGGCGTCGAGCCCCTGCGTCTTCTCGAGCGCCATGAGCACCACGGCGGTGTCGTCCAGGTCCGGATAGAAGTCGTTGCCGTACTGGAAGGCCCACCCACCCGGCTGCACGTGGGGCCGCTTCACCTGCCAGTCGCCGGGGACGAGGATCTGCTTGTCCAGCATCCAGTCCGCCGCCTGCTGCAGCGCAGGATGATCGGCGGGCAGGTCGCTCTCGATGAGCGCGTTGGCGGCCAGGCACGTGTCCCACACGGGCGACGGGCACGGCTGGTAATGCAGCTCCTCGCCGTCGTCGACCATGAGCGCCTCGATCTCCTTGATCTGTCCGACGACGAGCGGGTGGTCGTCGGCATGGCCGAGCAGGCGCATGGCGAGGATCGAGTTGGCCATGGCGGGATAGATGCCGCCGAACCCGCCCGGTACCGCGAGGCGATCTTGCAGCCACAGCCGCGCCGCCTCGATGGCGCGCTTGCGCAGCGGGCGCGGCGAGAAGCGCTCCCAGATCTTGAGCCCGTCGTCCACCGCGATGAAGAAGCTCTTCCAGAAGAGGCCGCGCCAGGAGAAGGGCTCCGGCACGCGCGGCAAGCGCAGGCTCGCCTGCTCGCGCGGCACCGGCCACAGCTCGTCCAGCGCCAGGTGCGGCGGCAGCCACTTCACCGGCTTGCGGTCCATGATGACGAGCAGCGGCACGATCACCGTGCGCGACCAGTACGAGACCTCGTAGATGTTGAAGAGAAAGAAGGGCGCGGGCAGCAGCATGATCTCGGCGGGCAGCGTGGGCACGCCGTTCCAGTCGTACTCGCCGAAGAGCGCGAGCTGGATCTTGGTGAACACGTTGGCCTTGACCGGCCCGCCCATGGCGTGAATCCGCTCGCGCGTGCGCACCATCGCGGGATCCGCGGGGCTGACGCCGGCCATCTTCATCGCGAAGTACGCCTTGATGGTCGCCGACAGGTCCGTGGGGCCCGCCTCGAACAGGTTCCAGCCGCCGTCGGGGCACTGCCGCCGCCGCAGGTACTTGACCGCTTTGCGCTCCTGGTCGCGGTTGACGCGGTCGATGAGGTGGCACAGCAGCAGGTACTCGGCGGTGATCGTGGTGTCCGCCTCCAGCTCTCCCACCCAGTGGCCGTCGGCCGCCTGGTGGCGGACGAGGTAGTTCTGCGCTTGTGAAATCGCTTCGTTGAGGGCGGTCACGAGCGGGAATGTTAACATGCGGAGTCGCTTCCGGACCATATGGACCTCTTACTCGGCACCATTGGGCTGCGCCCGTACGTGTTCGTCTTTCTGGCGATTTTCCTGCTGGCGGGCGCCTGGGACCTCGGCTGGCGCCGCACGCTCCTCTTCGCGGGGTGGGTGTGGCCGGTGGCCTGGCTGGCGGAATTCTCCTCCACCCGGACCGGCATCCCGTTCGGCCTCTACCACTATACCGAGGACACGCGCGGCCGGGAGCTGTTCATCGCCAACGTCCCTCTCATGGACTCGCTGTCGTTCACCTTCCTCGCCTACGCCTCCTTCTGCCTGGCGCGGTTCGTGTGGGCGCGCCGGACGCCGTCCACGACCGCGGTCACGCTGCTCTCCGGCGTCCTCATGATGCTGCTCGACGTCGTGATCGATCCCCTCGCGGTGCGCGGCGACCGCTGGTTTCTGGGCCGGATCTTCTATTACCCGGACGGCGGCCCCTACTTCGGCGTGCCGCTGTCCAACTTCCTCGGGTGGTTCATCGTGGGGGTGGCCGGCGTGGGCGGCTATCTGGGGCTGCGCCCCACGCTGGTAAGCGAGCCAGCGGCGAAAAGTCCGGAAACCGTTGCGCTGACGCCCGTTTGGCCGGGTGTCGCGCTATACTACGCGGTGCTCGGCTTCAACCTGGCGATGACGGCCTGGATCCGTGAATGGAGCTTGCTGGCGCTCGGCGTGGGCCTGCACACGGTCCTGGCGCTCGTGTCGTGGGCGATCTATCAGCGGCCCTCGGAGGGGCTGACTCTGGAGAAGCAGAGGGCATGAGCGTACCCGTATCGCAGATGTGGACCGTCGCCTCCTACGTGGTGAAGCAGAAGCTGAAGGGCGTCAAGCGCTATCCCCTGGTGCTCATGCTGGAGCCCCTCTTCCGCTGCAATCTCGCCTGCGCCGGTTGCGGTAAGATCCAGTACCCCGCGCACATCCTCAAGAAGCATCTCTCCGTCGAGCAGTGCCTGGCGGCGGTGGAGGAGTGCGGAGCGCCCATGGTCAGCATCCCCGGCGGCGAGCCGCTGATGTACCCGGAGATCGGCCGCCTCGTGAAGGCGCTGGTGGCGCGGCGCAAGTACATCTACCTCTGCACCAACGCCATCCTGCTCAAGGACAAGCTGAAGGAGGGGCTCTTCGAGCCGTCGAAGTACCTGTCGTTCAGCGTCCACATGGACGGCCTCAAGGAGGAGCACGACGAGGCGGTGTGCCGCGACGGCGTGTACGAGCAGGCGGTGGAGGGCATCCGCGAGGCGCTCGCGCGCGGCTTCCGCGTCACCACCAACACGACGCTGTTCGACGGCGCCTCTGCGCTGCGCATGCAGCAGTTCTTCGACGAGATGATGGACCTGGGCGTGGAGGGCATGATGCTGTCCCCGGGCTACAGCTATTCGAAGGCGCCGGATCAGGAGCACTTCCTGCGCCGCCAGAAGACGCACGACCTCTTCAGCACGATGCTCAGCAATCCGAAGAAGCGGTGGAAGTTCAACCAGTCGCCGCTCTTCCTGCAGTTCCTCATGGGCAAGCACGACTACGAGTGCACGCCGTGGGGGAACCCGACGTACAACATGTTCGGCTGGCAGCGGCCGTGCTACCTGCTGCAGGAAGGCTACGCCGCCACCTTCCGCGAGCTCATGGAGACGACGCGCTGGCAGGAGTACGGACGGCGCAGCGGCAACGAGAAGTGCCAGGACTGCATGGTGCACTGCGGCTACGAGCCCACCGCCGTCAACCACACTTTCGGCTCCCTGCGCGGCTTTCGCGACACCGCGGTGGCGACGCTCACCGGGCGCCTGTAGCAGCGGGGTCAGGCATGGACGAGTCGACCCTCGAGGGCTGGACGCCCGAGATCACCGACCCTCGCACGCTGGCGGAGGTCATCGATCGCGCGTTCGACTACCGCGGCGACGTCACGGTGGTCACACGCGACGGCAGCGAGCTCATCGGCTATCTCTTCAACCGTGACGCAGACGCCGCCGTGCCCTTCGTGCAGGTCTTCGAGCGCGCGAGCGGCGATCCCGTGACGCTGCCCTACGCGGACATCCGCGCGGTGGCGTTCACCGGCAAGGATACGGCGGCGGGGAACTCGTACGCGGCCTGGCTGCGCGCGCGCGAGGCGGCGAGGGCGCCGGCCAAGCCCACTCCGTGAGGCCCGTCCTCGTCCTCACCGCCATCGACGTCGAGGCGCGCGGCCTCGCGCGCCACCTGGCGCTCCCCCGTGTCCTCTCCAGTGACTTTCCGCACTTCGCCGCCGGCGCGCTCGAGATCGCGTGCGTGGGCCTCCGCGCCGCGCACATCGCGCGCGCGGCCCACTGTCGCCCGCCCTCGCTCGTCATCTCCGCCGGCACCTGCGGTGCCCTCGCGCCGGCGCTGGTGGCGGGCGACCTCGTGGTTCCGGAGACGGTGCTCGGCCCCGGGGGCGTGCGGTATGCGACGGCGCCGCTGCCGGGCAGCCCCGCGACGGGCACGCTCGTCACCGTCGCCGACGTCGTGCACAGCGGCGCGCAGAAGACGCGGCTCTGGATGGAGAGCGGCGCCCTCGCCGTCGATATGGAATCGGCCGTGATCCTGGCGTGGGCGCAGGCGCGGGGCGTGATGGGCGCGGTGGTGCGCGCGGTGTCCGACACCTCCGAGCGCGGCGTGCCCGCCGACCTCGCCGCCGTCGTCGCCGATGACGGCCGCGTGCGCCC
>CAYQQT010000145.1:0-8238 GCA_964419375.1 uncultured bacterium | reverse complement strand
TGGCCGTCGACGGCGGCCGCCACGAGCCGCTCGACGTCGGCCGCGCTCGTCACGTCCGCCGTGACCGCGTCCGCGCGCCCGCCCGCCGCCTTGATGACCTCCGCCACCGCCTTGAGCGGCGCCAGGCGGCGGCCGTTGACGAGCACGGTGGCGCCTTCGAGGCCGAAGCGGAGCGCGATGGCCCGTCCGATCCCCGTGCCCCCGCCGGTCACGATCACCACTTTGTCTTTTAGCCGCATGGGCCCGTAGAGTACCGTACGAGGGGATATACGAGCCCACAGACCTCTCTCTGACCGGCCGGTCAGGCGATTTCCTACTCCCCATCCCGAACTTGGGTGGCTTTCAACCGATTACTCAAGTGAGGCGGGGAGGAGCCCCTAATGAATCTAGCGGATTGGCTCGGCTGCCATTCTGGCAGTCTTCTTGCTGTGACATTGGGCAGAATGCAACTCGTACAGCGCACCTTCGGACGGTGGCGGCCACGGCAGCGCCCGCGTTACGCGCTGGCACTGGCCGGCGGGGGCGTCATCGGCGGGATGTACGAGGTAGGCGCGATGGCGGCCCTGGAGGAGCGGCTGAACGGCTCCGGCCGGGGCTTCGACATCTACGTCGGCTGCTCGGCGGGCTCCGTCGTCGCCTCCCTGCTCGCCAACGGAGTGCCCGCGCGCGAGATCTACCGGATCCTCGATCAAGACCTCGACGACCCGCTCAACTTCCGCAAGGGCGCCGTCTTCGCCTCCGATTCCTTCCGGCGCGCGGCCGGCAGCTTCGGGCGACTGCTGTGGGCCATCAGCAAACACGCGATCAAGGGCCGCGGGTGCATCCCCGACATGCTGGCGCGCGCGGCGCGCGACATGCCGGCGGGCTTCTTCTCGCTGTCGGCGCTCGAGGTCTACATGCGGCTCGCCTTCGCCACGCGCCGCTTGACCAACTCGTTCACGGCCCTCGACCGCACGCTGCTGATACCGGCCATCGACCTCGACACCGCCGAGCGGGTGGTCTTCGGGGCGGGGACGCTGAAGGAGGTGCCGATCAGCCACGCGGTGGCCGCCTCCTCAGCCATTCCCGGGTTCTTCGATCCTTACACCATCGAGGGCAGAGATTACGTTGACGGCGGCGTCGGCTTCAGCGGCCACGCCGATCTCGCCGCGGAGGCGGGCGCCGACGTGGTCTTCGTGGTGAACCCGCTCGTGCCCAACCTGCACGACGGCTCCGTGTCGATGCGCAAGCGCGGCATGTACACGATCATGGAGCAGACGAACCGGATCTACAGCCAGAACCTCCTCACGCTGGGCCTCAGCGCGCTCAGCGTGAAGTTCCCGCGCACGGCCTTCTTCCTGCTGCAGCCGCCGCGCACGAACACGCTGCTCTTCGGTCCCTCGATGGGCTTCGAAGCCAGCCGTGCCGCCCTCCGCTTCGGCTACACCTCCACGCTCGAGTGGCTGGACAAGCAAGAGGGCGCCGGCCTCGTCCGCCGCCTCGGCGTAGCGCCGCACGCCGCCGCCGTGTAGTTGGATGGGGGGGCCTCGAAGGCCCCCCCAAGCCCCTACGACGCTCGGTAGCGCCGCGGCGAAGCCGCGCCGCTCCTCGATATTCCGACAGGGGGGTTCCACCCACGCGTTCGGCGGGGACGGGTCGGGCTCCGGGGTGCAGGGACCCGTTTCCCACTCACTAGGACCGGACAAGGCGCGTAGATGGAGCCCAGCCACCCTCGGTCCGAAGCGGCCACCATCCACGTGGTCCTCGCACCCCGGAGCCCGACCCGTCCCCGCCGAACGTCTCAGCCGAGCGCTAACTGCGAAGACTAGGTGCTGAGAGGCGCGGAGCGGCGTTGCAACGCGCCGAGGCCGTCGTAGGCGGCGTACTTGTAGGGTCGCTGAGGGTGGGGTAGTTGAAGACCGTGTTGATGAAGGCATCGATGGTGCCGTTGAACTGCAGGACCATGAGGCCGATGTGGACGAGCTCGGCGGCGGACTCGCCGATGATGTGGACGCCGAGCAGCGTCTTGTCGGGGTAGCGGAAGATGAGCTTGATCTGGCCGGCGAGATCGCCGGTGATCTGGCCGCGCGCGTTGTGGCGGTAGAGGGCGCGGCCCACGCAGTAGTCGACTCCTTTTTGCCGGCAGCTTTCCTCCGTCTCGCCCGCGTGGCCGATCTCCGGAATGGTGTAGACCGTGAGCGGGAAGATGGGCGCCACGCGCGTCTTGTACTTCAGATCGAAGGCGTGGCACATCGCCACCCGCGCCTGCTCCATCGACGTGGAGGCGAGAGCCGGGAAGCCATCTCCACGTCGAGGAAGGCGAGCAGGCGGTCGCGGCCGTCGATGAGCGTCACCGTGATGCCGAGGGCGGCGAACATGGTGGCGTACTCGCAGCCGATGACGCCGGCGCCGATGACGGCGAGCGTGGCCGGCAGCCGCTCCATGGTGAGGATCTCGTCGCTGTCGTGCACGCGCGGGTCGGCGAAGGGGATGTCCTTGGCGCGCGTGGGCACCGAGCCGGTGGCGATGAGGATCACGTCGCCGTGCAGGACGCGCTCGGCGCCGTCCCCTCGCTGCGCGAGGCCGGAGAAGTACAGGGCGGTCTCGCGGAGCGTCTTGGAGGGAACCGTACCGGTGTTGATGCCGGCGCCGCCCACGTAGGGCTCGCGCTCGATCATCGCCATGCGCTTGCCGAAGTACGCCGCCTGTGCGGCGCCCTTCTCGCCCGCGGGTCCCGAGCCGATCACGACCAGGTCATAGCGCTCCACGGCGTTCCGTATGCCGGGAGTCGCCGTTTAAGCAAGCCTTACCGCCGTCCACCCGCCAGCTGCAGGCTCTCGGGCAGGGCTCGCAGCCGCCCCATCGCCACCACGCCCAGCGCCGGGCCCACCGCCAGGATGGCGAAGGCCCAGCGCCAGCCGACGGCCGCCACCACGGGCGGGATGAGCCAGATCGTGAGGGTGGTAAGGGCAAAGCCGGCGCACGTTTGGGTGGTGAGGGCGGTGCCGACGTACGCGGGCGGCGAGAGCTCGGTGATGGCCGTCGAGAACTGCGCGGAGTCGGCGACGACGGTGATGCCCCACACGACGGCGAGGCCGAGGGTGAGCAGCGGCGGGCCGCCGAAGGTGAAGCCGATGGCGAGGGCGCACAGCCCGCTGGCGGCCATGGCCACCATCGTGAGGGTCGTGCGGCCCCAGCGGTCGGAGACGACGCCGCCCGCGTAGCAGCCGAGGGCGCCGAGCGCGATGACGACGAAGGTAGCGGCGGCCGGGTTGAGGCCGGCGTAGTCGCCGCCGCCGCGCGCGTGCAGGCTGTCGGCGAGGAAGGCGCCGATCCACGCCCACATCGCATACAGCTCCCACATGTGACCGAGATAGCCGAAGGTCGCCAGGCGCGCCCCCCGCAGCCGGAAGACGGCGGCGGCCATGCGCGCGTCGAAGCGTGCGGCGGGAAAGGCGTACGGCCCTTCGCGCACGAAGAGGTGCGTGACCACCGCGCTCAGCACCGCGAGGACGGAGGCGGCCAGCAGCGTGTGGCGCCACGGCAGGTCGGTGATCCCGCGAATCAGGTGCGGCGTGGCGGAGCCGACCGTGAGCGCGCCCACGAGGATGCCGATGGCGAGGCCGCGGCCTTCACGGAACCACGTGGCCATGACCTTCATGGCGGGCGGGTACGCGCCCGCCATGCACACGCCGGTGAGGAAGCGCAGGACGAGGGCGGGGCCGAGGCTGTCCACCCACACGGCGACGGCGGCGTTGGCGACGGCGCCCACGAGAGCGCTGGCGACCATGAGCCGGCGCGGCGGCCAGAGGTCCGGCAGGTTGGCGAGCGCGCTGCCGAAGGTGCCCGCGATGAACCCGAGCTGCACGGCGACGGTGAGGCCGGCACGGCCGCCGTCGCCGAGGTGCCATTCGCGCGACAGCGCAGGCAGGACGGCGGAGGCGGTGAACCACAGGGAGAGCGCGAGGAGCTCGGCGAGGGAAAGGACGGCGAGCTGCCGCCAGCGCGGCTCCACCCCCTTCAGCGACGACCCAGTCGCATGACTTCCACCTGCGCCTGGCCGCCATTGTTGTCGTAGAAGACGCTCGCGCCGCCCGGCAGGCCGATGATCGCGTCGTTCACGTAGAGGAACAGCTCGCCGGTGCGACGGGCCTTGATCTCCGCCACCAGCTCGTCGGGCATGTCCGGCGACGCCGCGGCTCGGACCGACACGATGGGCCGGGTGTCCGGATCGAGCGGATATTCGTCGGCGCCCACGGCGCCGACGCGCGCGAGGGGCCGGAACCACGGCCGGTTGAGCACACGGCGGAGCGGCAGCCCCGCGAACAGGCGCAGGCGGGCCCCAAAGTCCGGCAGCTCGCCGATCTCGAAGCCGCTCAGGTCCACCGCGTGCGAGCGGTCGCGCCAGGCGTGCGCCTGGGTGATCGTGATCCTGTAGCGGCGGCCTTCCACCAGCTCGATACCGGTCGGCCAGCACATCGACGAGGCGGCGAAGCCCTGAACCTTCGTCTCCCGCGTTGGCGCCGACTCGAGGCTGATGAGCTGGCCCCGGGGGCGCTCGCGGCAGAAGGCCCCGGACGCGTCGGCGATGTCGAAGGCGACGTGACTCACGAGGGCGGCGCCGAGGTAGAGCAGGAGGACGGCGGACGCGAAGGGAACCACGTGACGCTTCATCGCCCAGTGCACCGCCCGGTAGATCGGGTGCGTCCGCAGCCGGTACACGAAGCCGCCCGGGGCCTCGCCCGTCGGCGTCGAGCCCTGCCGTAAGATCTTCTGCCAGATGGCGTGCATCGCGCCGTTGCTGCTGCCGCCGAGCATCACGCCGGCCTTGATGCACGCGATGAGAGCGGCGACGCCGACGAGGAACCGGCCGGGATTTGCCGCAAAGGCATCGAGCCACCAGCCGGCCGAGGCCGGCAGGAAGGCGCCGAGCAGGCGCACGGTCTCGGAGACGAAGCGCAGCCGCGTCGAGAACTCGTGGGCGCGATCGGTCTGGTTCAGGAGCGGGAACAGCACCAGATACGCCGAGGCCCCGAAGACCGTCGCGAAGTACACGACGCGGCGCCACCACACCAGGTCCCACACGCGCTCCTGGACGCTGGCGCGAGTCTGCGCCTGCTCGGGCGTCTCGAAGGGATTGCGCGTGCCTTCGAGGATCTCGCCGCTGCGCATCACGACCGCGTAACGTGCGGGAAGGCCGATGGGCGCGTAGGCGTGCGCGCCGTTCACCGCCCGATCGATGGCGCTCTCGTGGACCTTGGGGACGTCGATCGTGACCTCGTCGTCTTCCCGGCGCGAGGACCGCCGGTGGCACAGCTCGTAGATCTTGCGCGGGCCATAGCGGTAGTAGCCCGCGAGCGCGTGCCGCGAGTCGTACAGCCGCCCGTCCTTGTCCGCGGAGGACCGGACGTTCACGGCGGCATCGGGATCTGCGTCGGGGGCGGCCTTGAAGCGAAGGTCGCAGAGCTCCGCTTCCTTCATGATCCAGGTCAGGGAGACGTGCGCGAGGGAGTCGTCGGGATACCCGCCGCCGACGTTGGCATGGCTCCCCGCGAACCACACCTGGCTGAGCCGCTCACCCTTCGTCCAATGACGACCCGCCCCGTCGGATGACGCCGGCTCTTCCTCGCGCTCCGACCACAGCACCGGATGAAAGGTCGTCCGCTCGTCGTCGAGCGCCAGCGCATGGCACGCGCGCTTGACGATCGCGGCCAGCTTGCGGTCCGGCAGCTCCAGCGGCCAGATCCATTGGTTGACGCCGCGGGTCATCTCTTCGATGGGCAGGCCGTAGGCGGCGACGGTGTCCCAGAGCCCCACGAAGCGGATGGGCGGCGCCGGGGTGTTGTCGGAGCTGCGATAGCGTCGACCGACGAGCCGGAGCGCTCCGTCCCGAAGGGAGCGGAACAGCGTTTCCACGTGCGACACGGAGTGGAAGCGCTCCTTGCGGTAGGCGCGGTACGCGGCGACCGCCCGCCGCCGCAGGCCGGCTTCCGTCTCGTAGCGCACGATGCCCTGGTGGGCCACGAGCCCGAGGAGCACGCGAATGGTGAAGGCTCCGCGGCTGAAGCCGAAGGCGTAGATCCGCGCCTCGGGCTCGTAGTTGCGGCACAGGAACATGTACAGATCGAGGACGTTGCGCTTGAGGCCCCAGCCGAAGATGCCGCCGATGAGCGCAAGCGGCTTGAAGGACGAGCTGCCCACGCCGTCGTCGTAGATGGCGACCTGGCGCGAGTTCGTCAGGTCGAGCGACTGGAACACGCGCCAGACGTTGGTCCGCCATACCCTCGAGGCGGCGTTCCCCGTGCCGTCGGACAGCAGGACGATGTTCTTGGGGTTCGTCACATTACGTGGGGGGCCCCGATATGGCCCCCCACACCCCCCAACGCTCGGAGCGCCCCGGCAAAGCCGTGACGCTCCTCGATCGCGCGGCTGCTCGTCACTCCACGACCTTGCGGTCGCGCAGTCCGGCCACTTCTGCGGCGCTCATGCCCAGGTCCTTGAGGATGGCGTCCGTGTGCTCGCCGCTGAGCGGCGCGGCGCTGCGAATGGTGCCGGGCGTGTCGGACAGCTTGATGGCGATGCCGAACTGCTTGACGCGGCCCTGGGTGGGATGCTCGATGTCCACGATCATCTGCCGGTGGTTGATCTGCGGGTCCTTCACCATCTCGTCCACGTCGTACACCTTGCCCACGCACACGTCGGCCTTCACGAGCTGCTCGTACCACTCGTCGCGGTTCTTCGTCCTGATGATGCCTTCGATCTCGCGGCGCGCCGCCTCTTCCTTGTCGTCAGCCGCCCGCACGAACTGATCCGGCTTGCGCGCGAAGGCGGTGAGATCCGGGCGGCCGATCGCCGTGCAGAAGTTCTCCCACAGCCACGGCTCCGTGCAGCCGATGGTGAGGAGCTTGTCGTCCTTCGTCTCGTAGATGGCGTAGTACGGGTAGGAGCCGCCGAGGAAGCCCTCGCCGCGCCTGGGCGCGATGCCGTCGCTGAAGAAGAAGCGCATGTTGGGCGTGGCCGCCAGCAGCGAGACGGTGGTGTCCAGGTACGAGACGTCCACGTGCTGGCCTCGGCCGGTGCGCTCGCGCGCGAAGAGGGCGAGCATGATGCCGAGGGCGCCGTGCAAGCTGGCGCCCGCGTAGTCGGCCACGAGGTTGAGCGGGATCACCGGCTTCTTGCTGCCGGCATCCCCGATGAGGCCGAGGACGCCCGCCAGCGACAGGTAGTTCATGTCGTGCGCCGGGTAGTTCTTGTAGGGGCCGTCCTGGCCGAAGCCCGACAGCGAGCAGTACACGAGGCGCGGGTTGAGCGTCTTGAGCGTGTCGTAATCGGCGCCGAGGCGCTTCATCACGCCCGGCCGGAAGCCTTCCACGAGGACGTCGGCGGTGACGGCGAGCTTGCGGAAGATGGCCTGGCCCTCGGGCGCTTTCATGTTGAGCGTCATGGAGCGCTTGTTGCGATTGGTGAAGCTGTGCACGGCGCGCCGCGTCCACTCGTCGCCGGTGGGCCGCTCCGGGTCGGGTGACTCGATCTTCAGCACTTCGGCGCCCATGTCGGCCAGCATCATCGCGGGCATCTCGGCGGGAGGCACCCGCGCCAGCTCCAGGATCTTGATCCCGTCCAGCACTCCCATGCTCGTCTCTCCTCAGTTGAATAGAACCGTGCGCACCTCTTGAAACGTCTGCGGAAGCCGCGCCCACGTGCGCCCGTCGTCCTCGCTGCTGAACAGCTCGCCCCCGATGGCGGCCGCCAGCGCCTGCCCGTCCGCGGCGGTGATGCTCCACACGGTGCTGGCGGCGGTGCCGGGGAAGAGGGCGGAGCGCCACGAGCGGCCGCGGTCCTCCGACACCACCACGCGATTGACTTACATGGGGGGCCTCGACGGTCCCCCAAGCCCTCCAACGCTCGGAAGCGCCCCGGCAAAGCCGTGGCGCTCCTCGACATTCCGAAAGGCTCCCAGCGCGGCCAGCAGCGCGTCGCCGGCGCGCGCGAGCGCGTGGATGTCGAGCGATGGCAGCCCCTCGTTCACCGCGCTCCAGTGCTGGCCGCCGGGCTCGCTGCGGAAGACGCCGCCGACCTCCACGCCGCACCAGGTGGCGTCGGCCTCGGCGAGGATCGCGGTCACCCGCGGCGTGTGCGGCCGCGGAGTATCCGGTGGCAGCGTGAGCTCGAGCGCGCGCCAGTGCTCGCCGGCGTCGTCGGAGCGCAGGAGGGCGAACGGCCGGCAGCCCGCGAGCACCGTCGCGGGCTCGCGCCGCC
>CAYQQT010000144.1:2503-8269 GCA_964419375.1 uncultured bacterium | reverse complement strand
GCGGTACCTGAAAGGCCTGCTGCTGCAGGCGATCTAGCAGGGCGCTGAAAAACGCGCAGGGCGCTCAAAAATGCCCAGATCCTAGACGGCGAGGAGCTCGCGACTGAGACGTAGGCCGCCTACGTCGCAGGGAGCGAGCGACGAGCCAACGACGGAGATGGGCGTTTTTCAGCGCCCTGCCTACCACGCGCGTGTCTCGCCGTGCTTGAAGACCCACACGCGGTCGTCCGGGATGCCGCGCTCCCTGGCGACCGCGCGCAGCCGCCGGGGCGGCTCGTCGAGCGGCTCTTCCGAGAGGTCGAAGGTTCCCCAGTGCATGGCCACGAACGTGCGCGCGCGCACGTCGGCGAAGATGTCGAGCGACTCCTCGGGCGTCGTGTGCGTCATGCGCATCATCTCGGGGGGCTCGTAGCCGCCGATGGCGACCGCGGCGAGATCGAAGGGGCCCAGGCGCTCGCCGATGGCGCGGAAGTCCGGCGCGTAGTAGCCGGTGTCGCCCGCGAAGAAGGCGCGCCGCTGCCGGCCCGCCAGCGCCCACCCGCTCCACAGCCGCCGATTCATGTCGAAGGGCGTGCGCGCCGACCAGTGCTGCACGGGGGCGCACGTGAACGTCACCGCGCCCACCACGCGCTGCTGCCACCAGTCCAGCTCTTCGACGTTCGTCACGCCGATGTCCGCGAACCACGCCTTCAGGCCGAGCGGCACCAGGAAGAGCGGGCGGTGGGCGGCGGCGAGCCGGCTCACGGTGGCGCGGTCGAGGTGATCGTAGTGATCGTGCGAGATGACCACCACGTCGATGCGCGGCAGGTCCTCGAAGCGCACGCCGGGCGCGGTGAGCCGGCGGGGGCCCGCGAACGAGAGCGGGCTCGCGCGCTCCGACCACTGCGGGTCCGTGAGCACGTTGAGGCCGTCCACCTGGAAGATGAAGGTGGCGTGACCAACCCACGTCACCGTAGGGGTGCTCTTGTTGTCTCGCAGCGCGCGCCCGTCGTTGTCCACGCGCGGAACGACGGGCACGGCCCCGCGCGCGACGAGCGTGTCGGCCAGCCGCGAGAGCCGGAAGCGCTGCACCGTCCAGAAGGCGGGGCGTTCGAAGCCGGGATTGGAGTTGACGAAGCCGCGCGTGCGGTGGTGGGCGGGGGCGCCGGGCTTCGGCTCGCCCACGCCCGCGTACCCGGTGGCGAGGAGCAGGGCGGCGGCGAGCCACGTGACGCGCGCGTTCACTCCCTCTCGCCGAGCGGCAGCTCGACGGTGAAGGCGGCGCCGCCCGCGGGCCGGTTCTCCGCGCGCAACCGGCCCTGGTGCTCGGTGACGATCCCGTACGAGACGGACAGTCCGAGGCCGCTGCCCTCTCCGGGCGGCTTCGTGGTGAAGAACGGATCGAACAGGCGCGGAAGCGCCTCCGGGGACAGCCCCGGGCCCGTGTCGAGCACGTCGATGACGGCGTGCCCGTCGGTGGAATGGATGCGAATGGTCAGCACGCCTTCGGCCGCGTGCGTCGCCATCGCCTGGTGGGCGTTCTGGATCAGGTTGAGCAGCACCTGCTGGATCTGGTTCTCGTCCGCCCACACCGGCGGGCAGTCGGCGAACTCCGTGACGATCCGGATCTTGTCCTGCTCGAGCTGGTACGCCGTCAGCTCCAGCACGCGCCGCGCCTGCTCCGCGAGCGAGCACGGGCGCCGCGCGGGCGGATAGTGGCGCGCGAAGAGCAGCAGGTTCTGCACGATGCGCGCCGCGCGCGAGGCCTCGTCGGCGACGATCTTGATGCGATCCCGCACGTAGGGCGTGATGTCGCTGCGGTCCATCAGCAATTGCGCCTGGCCGAGAATGGTCGTGAGCGGGTTGTTGATCTCGTGCGCGACGCCCGAGGCGAGCTCGCCCACCGCCGACAGCTTCTCGGCATGCACGAGCTGCGCCTGCTTGAGGCGAAGCTCCTCGATCTGGCGCACGGACTCCGAATACAGGCGCGCGTTGTCGAGGGCGATGCCGACCTGGTCCGCCGTCGCCTCCAGGAGCGCGACCTCCGGCTCGTCGAAGGGCACGTCCGTCTGGCGGCCGAGCGAGAGCGTGCCGAGGATGCGCCCCCGGCTGTGGACGGGCACGCACACGAAGCCGCGGATCCCGTCCTGCCGCACGATGGCCTGCGCGGGCGGGAACAGCGCGGGCGAGGTCGAGATGTCGGCGAACGTCATGGTGGCGCCGGTGGCCGCCACGCGGCCGATCACGCCCTCGCCGATGGGCAGCACGCGATTGATGTCGCGCAGCCGATCGGACAGGCCCCGGTCGCCGCGCAGGTGCAGGTGCCCGCCGTCCTCGGACAGCAGGTGCACGCTCGAAATCTCGTGGCCGGTGACGTGCGTGAGGGCGTCGAGCGCCGTGCGGAGGACGCCTTCGACGTCGAGGGTGCGGCTCACCGCCTCCGCGACGGTATGGAGAATCCTGAGGTGGGGCTCCACGTCGCCCGCGTCAGGAGGCCGCGGAGGCGGCCCGACGCGCGGTGTGCAGACCTTCGTCGTCGACGATGTGCAACCGCTCGGCGCCCGTCATTGATTCGGCATTCTAGCACCCGGGCGAGGCCGGCCCGCGCGGTTACAGACTACGACTGACGGCCCACCCAGTCGTATGCGAGCTCGAGGGCGGCGTCGAGGCGCGCGGCATCGGGGCCGCCGGCCTGCGCGAGGTCGGGACGGCCTCCTCCCCGGCCGCCGACGACCTTGGCCATCTCCTGGATGAGCTTGCCCGCCTGGAAGCGCTTCGTGAGGTCCTTGGTGACGGCGGCGATCAGGTTCACCTTGCCGTCCACGACACTGCCCACGGAGACGATGCCGGAGCCGAGGCGGTCGCGCAGGGTGTCGGCCACGGCGCGCAGGCCGTCGGAATCGAGCCCGTCGATGCGCCCCGCGATGACGGCGACCCCGTTCACCTCGCGCGCGGCGCTCACGAGATCGTCCGCCTTCGAGCGCGCGAGCTTGCCTTCCATCTCCTGCAGCTGCTTTTCGAGCGCCTTCTGCTCCTCGAGCAGCTTGCGCAGGCGCTGCGGCGCCTCCGCGGGGGCGATCTTCAGGATGTCGCCGATCTCCTTGAGCACGCGCTCGCGCCGCGCCACCGCCTCCACCGCGGCCGTGCCCGCCACCGCCTCGATGCGGCGCACGCCGGAGGCGACGGCGCCTTCCTCGCTCACCTTGAAGAAGCCGAGCTGGCCGGTGGCGTCGAGATGGGTGCCGCCGCAGAGCTCGGTGGAGAAGTCACCGATCCTCACCACGCACACGCGCGCGCCGTACTTCTCGCCGAAGAGCGCCATGACGCCCGCCGCCAGCGCGTCCTCGAGCGCCATGTCGGTGCGCGTGACGGCGACGTTCTTCTGCACCTGCTCGTTGACCAGCTCTTCCACCTGCTCCACCTCGCGCTCCTTGATGGACGCGCCGTGCGAGAAGTCGAAGCGCAGGTGGTCGGGCGCCACCAGCGAGCCCGCCTGGCTCACGTGGGTGCCGAGCACCGTGCGCAGCGCCGCGTGCAGCAGGTGCGTGCCCGTGTGGTGCTGGCGCAGCCCCATGCGGCGCGGCGATTCCACGGTGACGGCCACGTCCTCGTGCTCGTGCAGGCCGCCCGCGCGCACCTTCACGCGGTGCACGATGAGCTTGGAGCCGCGGTAGTACGTGTCGAGGATCTCGCCGCGCCCTCCGCGGCCGACGACGGTGCCGGTGTCGCCCACCTGCCCGCCCGACTCCGCGTAGGCGGGCGTGCGATCGAGGATCACCTCCACCTCGTCGCCTTCCGCGGCCTCGCGCACCCGGCGCGTGCCCGCCACCATGGCCACGATCTTCGCGGGCGAGGTGAGCGTCTCCTGGCCGACGAACTGCACGGGCGGGAGCTCGCTGGAGAGCGTCTGGTACACGCCCAGGCTCTCGCTCGCCTCGTCGCCGCCGCCGAAGCTCGCCTTGGCGCGCGCGCGCTCGCGCTGCGCCTCCATCTCGCGCGCCCACGTCAGCTCCGTCTCGTCCGTGACGCGCCAGCCCTTGTCGACCAGGATCTCCTCGGCGAGATCGCGCGGGAAGCCGTACGTGTCGTAGAGCGTGAACAGGAAGTTGCCGTCGACGGCGCGCCCCGCCCCCGCCCCCTGCGCCTCGGTATATTCGTCGATGCGGCGCATGCCGTTGTCCAGCGTCTCCGCGAAGCGCTCCTCTTCGTGCCGCACCGCCTCCACGATGCGCGCGCGCTCCTTCACGACCTCCGGATACGCGCCGCCCATGATCTCGCCCACCCACTCCACCGTGCGCCACAGGAACGGCTCCGCGAGGCCGAGCCGCCGGCCGTGGCGCATGGCGCGCCGCATGATCCGCCGCAGCACGTAGCCGCGCCACTCGTTGGAGGGCAGGACGCCGTCCGCGATGAGGAAGGTGGCCGCGCGCGCGTGATCGGCGATGACGCGCATGGAGACGTCCTGCTCCGCGTCGGCGCCGTAGGGCTTGGCCGCCATCCTGGAGATGCGCGACAGCAGCGGAGCGAAGAGGTCGGTGTCGTAGTTCGAGCGCTTGCCCTGCATGACGGCGGCGATGCGCTCCAGGCCCATGCCGGTGTCGATGGACGGCCGCGGCAGCGGCGTCATCGTACCGCTCGCGTCGCGGTTGAACTGCATGAACACGAGGTTCCAGATCTCCAGCCAGCGGTCGCACTCGCAGGCGGGCCCGAGACACGGCCGCCCCGCCTCCACCTCGGCGCAGGGGATATCGTCGCCCTGGTGGAAATGGACCTCCGAGCAGGGGCCGCACGGCCCCGTGTCGCCCATCGCCCAGAAGTTGTCCTTCTCCCCCAGGCGCAGGATACGCTCGTCCGGCAGGCCCGCGATGCTCTTCCAGAGAGTGAAGGCGTCGTCGTCGGCGGTGAAGACGGTGGCGATCAGGCGCGCGGGGTCGATGCGGAGGTCCCTGGTGAGGAACTCCCACGCGAAGGTGATGGCGTCCGGCTTGAAGTAGTCGCCGAAGGAGAAGTTGCCGAGCATCTCGAAGAACGTGTGATGGCGGCCGGTGCGCCCGACGTTCTCGAGGTCGTTGTGCTTGCCTCCCGCGCGCACGCACTTCTGGCAGGTGGTGGCGCGCACGTCGTCGCGCTTGTCCTCGCCGAGGAAGACGCCCTTGAACTGCACCATGCCGGCGTTGGTGAAGAGCAGCGTCTGGTCGCCCACGGGCACCAGGGGCGAGGAAGGGACCCGGGTGTGGCCGTGACGCTCGAAATATTTCAGGAACGCTTCGCGAATTTCGGCGCCCTTCATAGGGGCGCATTGTACCATCCGCCTCGTGGTGTCCCGGCCCGCCCTCCTCGCCTTTCTGCTGCGCGCCAAGCGCCGCACCTATCCGGTGCTCGGCGACGCCGCCTCCGTCACCCCGCTCCTGCCCGGCTCACGCCAGCTCGAGTATCGCGAGGATCCGCTGCTGTACCGCGACGTCTACTTCGGCCTGCGCTCCTTCGTGGGTCACGAAACCGTGTACGAGGGTGACACGCCCGTGTGGGCCATGGGGTACGCGGGGGGCGTGCTCGCGCCCGCCGAGGCCCGTGACGACGGGCTCGCCATCTACGCCGTGCTGAGAGCGGCGCTCGCGCGCCCCGCGGAGGACGCGCCGTATCGCGGGCCCAAGCGGTTCGCGGAGGGCGACTACATCTACGTCAATCAGTTGGAGAAGGAGGCGGAGGCGTTCTCGGGCGTGGAGACGATCACCCGGCGCGCCGCGCCCGTCTACCGGCTGCGCTACGCCGGCCGTCCCATCGGCT
>CAYQQT010000144.1:0-2403 GCA_964419375.1 uncultured bacterium | reverse complement strand
CGGCTGACCTCACTCCTCGATCGCGCGCCCCAGCGATTCGCGCAGCACCCGGCTCACCACGGCGGCGGAGTACCCGCGTCTCAGCAGGTGATCGCGCAGCCGCATGCCCGCCTTGTCTGCCGAGATCCGTTTGAAGGCGGGCAGCCGCCGCCGCGCCACCGCGCGGGCCTGCTCCAGCGCCGTCTCGCGATCGAGCACCGCCAGCGCCGTGTCGATGAGAGGTGGAGCCACGCCGCGCTGGCGAAGCTCGGCGCGGAGACGGGCGGCGCCGTACCCGCGCGGCGAGCGGCTGAGCACCCACTGGCGTGCGAAGGCGGCGTCGTCGAGATAGCCGCGCGCGGTGAGATCGGCGACGACGGTCGCCGCGACGTCCGCCGGCGCGCCACGACGGCGCAGGCGCGCCGACAGCTCCCGCTGCGTCCACGCGTGGCGCGACAGCAAGTCCCCCGCCGCGAGGCGGGCGGCCTTCTCGTCGAGAACGCGCCGGGCAGGCCGCGAGGTCGGGATTACGGTTTGATCGGTAGCGTGGCGCGCAGGCCGAGCGACTCGCGGATCTTGGCTTCCAGCTCGGTGAGCGCGAGCGGATTCTCCTGCAGCCACTTCTTGGCGTTCTCGCGCCCCTGCCCGATGCGCTCGGTCTTGTAGGTGTACCAGGTGCCCGACTTCTCGATGAGGCTCTGCTCGACGCCCGTGTCCAGCACGGTGCCGGCCTTCGAGATGCCCTCGCCGTAGATGACGTCGAACTCGGCTTCGCGAAAGGGCGGCGCCAGCTTGTTCTTCACGACCTTCACCTTCGTGCGCACGCCCACGGACTCCGTGCCGTTCTTGATCGCGTCCTGCCGCCGGATGTCGAGGCGGATGGAGGCGTAGAACTTCAGCGCGCGCCCACCGCTCGTCGTTTCCGGCGAATTATGGACGACGACGCCGTCTGCCAGGTACGTGTGGTTGCCCTCGATCTCGAGATCGAATCGATGTGTGTGGCCCGCAACACTCTTTTTCGAACGACTTACTATGGTGATGGGGACTACTCGGAATCTGCGACGTCCCTGAAGCTCTTCTACTGCAATGCCGGGATGCCACTGGAACCGCCCACGGAGCGAAGGGTGGATCTTATGATCGAGGGCAGGATGGAGATAGGGCGCAATTAGTTCGTGGAGTCGCGCCGTCTCTGCCGAAGAGAACCAAAAGCCGCGGCCGTCATCATGAACGCGGGCGAATCCGAACCGCTGTAGAGCTGCGATGACGACAGCCCGCGAGTCGCCTCGGAGAGATTTGTTGTAGATGACTGCCTTACCCTTACCCCAACGGGCATAGGAACCCATAAACGATCCGTCGTCGCCATACCAGACAGCCAAGCCTCTGGCATCGAGGCAATCCAGTATTTTTGTCGTGACGATACGATGGCTGTCCGCGTCGTAGAGATCCCGGTGAAGATCCGCGAGGGCCGGCATCGTGAGCGTCCTGAACCCGATGCCGTTACCCACACGACCGATTGGCCGTGAAAAGGGCCTTAACATCGAGTGTTTCCACGCGACGTAGTCCTTCTGTCGTTCGGCGTGCGCGACCCGGAAGTGGGCCGAATGCTGCCCGACCATGCGGAGCGAGCCGTCGCCAAGCGCGCCCCCTACCAGGACTTGGCGCTGATCCTCAGTGAGCGAATAATCCGGCATGCAGAACAAGACTTCGTCACCGACCTTCAGACGGCCGGCCGGGACCTCGCCTCTCGGTGTGAACACGAGATGGTTCGGCGTCACGGCGAAGTAGCGACGGCGGGCGGGCCCACCGTGAACTTCGAACTTGATGAACTCCTCTGTTCGCCCGTTGTCGAACCATTGGACGACACGCCGCGGCTCGACAACCTTGCGAACGGGGTCGTAGGAAAGGACTTCGACGGGAAGTCTCTGGCGGACGATATGGCCGATTCTCTGCCGCGTACCGTCCGCAAGCACTACACGCGTGTCGAAATGCAGACACCCGAACATGACCCCGATCTTCTCGCGGATCTGGTTGATGAAGATGATGACGGAGCCGGAGCGCGAGATGGCGGCGGTGAGCTTGCGCAGGGCCTGGGACATGAGGCGCGCCTGCAGGCCGGGCAGCGAGTCGCCCATGTCGCCGTCGAGCTCGGCGCGCGGCACGAGGGCGGCCACGGAGTCGATCACGATGACGTCGACGGCGTTGGAGCGCACGAGCGCCTCCGCGATCTCCAGCGCCTGCTCCCCGGTGTCGGGCTGCGAGATGAGCAGCTCGTCGGTGATGACGCCGAGCTTGCGGGCGTAGATGGGATCGAGCGCGTGCTCGGCGTCGATGAACGCGGCGATGCCGCCGAGGCGCTGGGCCTCGGCCACGACGTGCAGCGCGAGCGTGGTCTTGCCCGACGACTCGGGACCGTAGATCTCGGTG
>CAYQQT010000143.1:4065-8280 GCA_964419375.1 uncultured bacterium | reverse complement strand
ACACGGAGAGCGCGCGACCCGGGTCCGCCACGCGCCACACCGCCTCGGACACCTCGTACCAGGCGCCCTCGCGGCTGCGGATCCAGTACGACGGCACCAGCACCTCGCGCGTGTCCTGCCTCACGCGTCGGCGCTCGTCGGTGCGCACGCCGCGCGCGGCTCGCTGACGAGCCGCGTGCGCTCCTCGCGCGCGTCGACGACGACGTCGAGCGGCTCGCAGCGCACGCTCGCGCACCCCGCGCGCGCGGCGGCGACGACGAGCACGGCGGACAATGACGCGACGTTCATCGCCCGTGATTCTCGCACGGCGTGAGCGGCTTGACATCGTCTGCGTTTGGTCAGAGAGTGTGCCGCACCGATGTTTTCCTCAGTCAGAACGCCGCGCGTGTACGAGCACATCGTCGCGCAGATCGAGCGGGCGATCTACGAGAGCCGGTTGCAGCAGGGCGACAAGCTGCCGCCGGAGCGCGAGCTGGTCCGCCAGTTCTCCGCCAGCCGTGTCGCGGTGCGCGAAGCGCTGCGCGCGCTCGAGCATCGCGGCTTCGTCGAGGTGCGGCAGGGCTCGGCGGGGGGGTACTTCATCCGCGAAGTCGACTCGGGCCCGCTCATGCGGGACTTCCAGACGCTCTTCCGCCTCCGCCGCGTCTCCCTCGCGCAGCTCTTGGAGGCGCGCCTGCTCGTGGAGCCGGAGACGGCGCGGCTGGCCGCCCTCCGCGCCACCGACACCGATCTCAAGGCTCTACGCGCCGCCCTCGACGAGCGTGCCGAGCACACCGCCGCCGGCCGCCACGCGCGGCTGCTCGACAGCGAGTTCCACCGGCTCGTGGCCGAGGCGGCGCGCAACCCCGTGCACTCCGCCGTCACCCGGGCCCTGATGGACCTCGAGGTCGAGGTGGTGGTGCCCAAGCTCGACCTCGGCGTCGACGGCAGCCACGCGCTCGACGCCGCCCATCGCGAGATCTTCGACGCGATCCTCGCGCGCCAGCCCGAGCGGGCGGGGATGGCCATGGAGCGCCACATCCGCGACATCGAGGAGCGCCTCGGCGGCGGCGCACAGGAGCGCGCGGCCTCCTGAATGGCGCTCGAGATGCGCGCCGCCTGCGAGAAGTGCGGGGCCGCGCTCGCCCCGGGTGCCGAAGCGTACGTCTGCAGCTACCGAATGCACGTGGTGCCCCGCCTGCGCCTCCGCCATGGCGCACGTCTGTCCCAACTGCGGCGGCGAGCTCCTCCGCCGGCCGCGGCGCCTGCCGAAGAACGCCTGACGTGGCGTGAAGACGCTCAGCGCGACATTGAGACGCTCGCTGGACGTGCGTCGCTCATGAATAATCCAGGCTAAGCCATGCGCGTCGCTCCTTTTCGCGGGTTCCGGTACGGCATCGGCCGCGTGCACGACGTCAGTGACGTGGTGGCGCCGCCGTACGATCAGATCAGTCCGGCCATGCAGGAGCGGCTGTATGCGATGAGCCCCGCCAATATCGTGCGCGTGTCGTATCCGAAGGGGGAGACGGACGCGCGCTACGCCGACGCGAAGGCGGTGCTCGACGGGTGGCTGGCGCAGGGCGTGTGGGCGCAGGAGGAGTGGCCGGCGATCTACCCGTACCACCAGACCTATACGGTGGACGGCCGTGAGGTGACGCGGGCCGGCTTCATCGCGCTCGGCGAGGTGACGGACTATGCGCGCGGCGAAGTGCTGCCGCACGAGCGGACGCACGCGGGTCCCAAGGAGGACCGGCGGCGGCTGCTGGAGGCGACAGGGGCGGACCTCGGCCTGCTCTTCATGCTCACCGACGACCGTGACGGCGAGTTGTTGAATATCAGCCTGCCGGCGGGCGAGCCACTGGCGGAGGCGCGCGATCTCAAGGGCGAGCGTCACCGGCTGTGGCGCGTCACCGACGAGGCGACCATCGACCGCGTGAAGCGCGCGATGGCCGGCGCCCAGGTGATCATCGCCGACGGCCATCACCGCTACGAGACGGCGGTGGCGTACGCGCGCGAGCACCCGCACGCCGCCTACAAGATGATGGCCTTCTTCAGCCAGCGGGCGCCCGGCCTGACCATCTTTCCCAACCACCGGCTCGTGCACGGCGTGCCCGGCTTTTCGTGGAACCGATTCCTGGACGCGGCCAAGACGTGGTTCGACGTGGGCTCGCTCAACGATCCGCTCGCCTTCCGTCCCATGAACCGATCGCTGGCCGTGGTGTCGGGCGGGGAGGCGGCGGTACTCTCGCTGCGCGCCTCCGCGCAGTCCGCCATCCCGTGGCCGCCGGGAACGTCGTCGGCGTGGCGTCGCCTCGCGGTGTCGGTGCTGCACGAGGGGCTGCTGCGCCCGCTGCTCGACATCACCGACGACAAGCTGGACGCGCGCACGCACGTGGACTACACCGCGGACCAGGCGGAGGCGGTGGCGCTCGCGCGCAGCGGGCGCTACCAGGCCACCTTTCTCATCGCGCCCACCACCGTGGAAGAGCTGCAGGCCGTGGTGCGCGACGGCGAGGTGCTGCCGCAGAAGTCCACGCATTTCTATCCCAAGCTGCTGGACGGTCTGGTGTTCCACACACTGGGAGCCGACGCATGAGCGTGAAGATCACCAAGGACGAAGCGAACAAGAACGACGGACTACGCTGAGGAGGACCCCGATGATCGACGCCGATCGCCGACGCTTTCTGAAGACCGCCGCCGCCGGGCTCATGCTGGGCGGGGTCGCGGGCTGCCGCTCGTCCGCGCCCGCGCCCGGGGCCCGGATGAAGCCCGGCCCCGGCGACGTGCTCATCGTGACCGACGTGCAGAACTGCTTCGTGCCCGGCGGCACGCTGCCCGTCAAGGAAGGCGATCAGATCGTGCCGCTGGTCAACCGCATCGCGAAGGGTTTCGAGCACGTCGTGCTCACGATGGACTGGCACACGCCCGGCCACGCCTCGTTCGCGTCGAGCCATCCGGGCAAGAAGCCCTTCGAGACCATCACCATGCCCTACGGCACGCAGGTGCTGTGGCCGGATCACTGCATTCAGGGCACGAAGGACGCCGACCTCGTGCCCGGCCTGTCGATCCCGCACGCGCAGCTCATCATCCGCAAGGGCTATCGCCGGCACATCGACTCGTACTCCGCCTTCCTCGAGGCCGACGGCCGCACGCGCACGGGGCTGGGCGGCTACCTGAGGGACCGCGGGCTGACCCAGGCCTTCTTCGTCGGCCTCGCCACCGATTTCTGCGTGGCGTGGTCGGCGCTCGACGCCCGCAAGTCGGGTTTCGGCGCCGTGGTCATCGAGGACGCCACGCGCGGCATCGACACGGGCGGCTCGCTCGGCAAGGCGTGGCAGGACATGACAGCGGCGGGCGTCAAGCGGGTGCAGTCGCGCGACCTCGAGATCGGCTGAGACGCGGGCCGGGCGCGGGTGAGGGTGACGACGTCCTGAGCGCCGACGCGTATCGCGCCGTCGCCACCCTTCACCACGCCTACCTCAGCGGGCTCATCCTCACCACGGTGAGCCGCCGTGACGCGCGCACGGCGGCGGACCTCGTCTTCCGTACCTTTCGCCGCCAGCACCTGGAGAAGTTCCTGCCGGGTCTCGACAAGCTCGGCCTGCGTGGGCTCCCCGACGCCGTCGCCGCCGCGCAGTACCACTACCTGTCCAACCAGCTCGGCGGCGTCCGTGTCGAGTACGTCTACGAATCCGACCGCAAGGTGTGGATTCGCTACGTGCCGCCGCGCTGGATCTGGGAGGGCGCCGCCATCTGCGCGGTGCCGAGCGAGGTGTCGCGCGCGATGCTGCGCGGCTGGCACGCCCACAACGGCGTGTCGCTCGGCAACCCGCGGCTCGGCTTCGTGTGCACCAAGCAGACGACCGACGGGCAGCCCGGCGATTCACTTACATGGGGGCCTCGACGGGCCCCCAATCCCCCCGACGCTCGGCAGCGCGATTCAGTACATGGGGGGCCTCGAAGGGCCCCCCAAGCCCCCCAGCGCTCGGAGCGCCCCGGCAAAAGCCGTGGCGTTCCTCGATCCCGGAGCGGCTGGGCAAGATCGAGCGCAATTACGCGAGGGACTACGTGCGCAGCATCCTGCCCGAGCTGGTGGCCCTCGTCGGCCTCGCGGAGGCGCGCCATCTCGGCGGCGTGACGGGCACGCTCATCGGCATGCAGTACTACGCGCAGACGGCGGCGTTGCTCGGCGTGAAGGGCGATTCGGCCGCCGACTTCGCGAAGTACTTTCGCGGG
>CAYQQT010000143.1:1386-3965 GCA_964419375.1 uncultured bacterium | reverse complement strand
GGGCGCGCTCGCCGTCCACAATCGCCGGCTCGCGCTCGTCGTGCGCCGGCGCCTGGACTTCGGCGACGACACCTTCGAATGGTGGGTGCGCGCGAAGGGGCGGGCGCGAGTGTGATATGAGTCGGAGTATGTCCGACACGCCCGAGCTCATCCGGCGACTGGAGCAGAGCATCGGCCGCGCCCTCGTGGGCAAGCCGGAGGTCGTGCGGCTGGCCGTCATCGGCCTCCTCGCCCGCGGACACCTCCTCATCGAGGACGCGCCCGGCGTCGGCAAGACGACGCTGGCCGCCGCGCTCGCGCGCTCGATCGGCGCCGGCTTCCGGCGCATCCAGTTCACCTCCGACATGCTGCCCTCGGACATCCTCGGCGTGTCCGTGTACCAGCCGGACCGCGGCGAGTTCGTCTTCAAGCCGGGCCCGCTCTTCACGAACGTCGTGCTCGCCGACGAGATCAACCGCACCACGCCCAAGACGCAGTCGAGTCTGTTGGAGGCGATGAACGAGGCGCAGGTGTCGCTCGACCACTCGACGTACCCGCTGCCGCGCCCCTTCATGGTGCTCGCCACGCAGAACCCGCTGGAGTACGAGGGCACCCACGCGCTGCCGGAGTCGCAGCTCGATCGCTTCCTGCTGCGCATCCGCATCGGTTATCCGTCCGCGGCCGACGAGCGCGCCATCCTGCGCGGCGGCGGCGCGGGCATGGCCGACAGCCTGTCGCCGGTGCTCGACGGCGCCGACGTCCTGCGGCTGCAGGAAGAATGCGAGGCGGTGCGCGCCGACGACGCCGTCCTCGACTACCTCGTGGCCCTCGTCACCGCCACGCGCATCTCGCCGCTGCTGACGCTGGGAGTGAGCCCGCGCGGCTCGCTCGCGCTCCTGCGCGCGGCGCGGGCGCGCGCGCTCGTCGAGGGCCGCCACTTCCTGGTGCCCGACGATCTCAAGGGCCTCGTGGTGCCGGCGCTCGCCCACCGCGTGCTGGTGGCGCGCGGCGCGCCGCCGGCGGACACGGTGATCCGCGCCATCAGCGACGCCGTGCCGGTTCCGCGATGAGGCGCGCCGCGCGCGCGCTGAGCCGTTTCCTCGAGCGGTTCCGGCCCCACCGCACGATCTGGCCCACGCGTGACGGCTGGTGGTGTCTGGCCGCCGCCGTCGGGGTCGGCTTCGCGGCCATGAACACCGGCAACAACCTCCTCTATATGCTCGCCTCCCTGCTGCTCGGCCTCATCGTCGTCTCCGGCATCCTCTCGGAGCAGTCGATGCGACGCCTGCGCCTGCGGCCCATCGTCCCCGACGAGCTCTACGCGGGGCGGCCGGCGCTCGCGGGCGCGTGGGTCGTCAATCACAAGCGGCGGCTCGCCTCCCACTCGGTGACGCTCGAAGCGGTGGGGGGACGGCGGGTCTATCTCGAGCGCATCGCGGCGGGCGCCGAGCGCCTCGCCACCTGGGAGGTGAGCCTGCCCGCCCGCGGCCGGCAGCGGCTGCCCGGCGTGCGCGTCACCACACGCTTTCCCTTCGGGCTCTTCGTCAAGGCCACGCGCGTGCTGCTGCAGGACGAGGTGATCGTCTTCCCCGCCATCGGGCCCGCCCCCGGCACGCGCATGCGCGAGGTGGCGGCGGGCGGGCCCCGAGCCGCGCGACGTCGGGGCCGCGGGCACGATCTCTACAACCTGCGCGAGTACCGGGCGGGCGACGACGAACGTCTCATCCACTGGCGGATCAGCGCCAAGACGGCGGTGTTGATGGTGCGCGAGCTGGAAGCGGACACGACCGACGACGTGCGCATCGTCCTCGGCGGCTCCCCCTCCGCGCCCTCGCGCGTGGAGCAGGCGGTGTCGGAGGCCGCCTCGCTCGCCGTTCACCTGCTGCGGGCGGGGGGACGCGTCGAGCTGACGGGGCCGGGCATCTTCGTACCGCTCGCGCGCGGCCCCGCGCACGTGCGCCGGCTGCTCACCGCGCTCGCTCTGTGGCAGCCCGGCGCGACGGGGGCGCTCGCGGGGGGCGGCGGCAGGCTGCGCGAGATGCACGTAAGTCTCGGGTGACCGCCTTGAGGATCGATGCCGCGGGCGCCCTCCGCGTCGCCCTCTATATCCTCGTCGCCGACGGCCTCGCGGCGCTCTATCTCGGCGGTCTGCTCGGCGCGACGGGCCTCGTGGTGGTGGCAGTGGCGGCGGCGGGAAGCTGGTGGCAGGCGGCCCTGCGCGCGCGGCTGGGACAGGTGAGGGGGCTCGGGCCCGCGGTGGTGGCGCTCGCCGGGCTCGCGCTCGGCGCGGAGGTCTTGTGGCTGGCTCCGTCCATGCTCGACGCCTTCACGCACCTCCTGGTCTTCCTGCTCGTCTACCGTCTCTACACGCGCCGCACGCTGCGCGATGCCCGGGACGTCGCCTTCCTCGCCTTCTTCGCGCTCGTCGCCGTCTCCCCCATCGTCCTCGGCGCCGTCTATTTACTGCTCCTCATCGTGTTTATCGTCGCCGGCATCTGGACGCTGATGCTGCGCCACGTGATGTCGGAAGCCGAAGAAGCCGAAGAAGCACGGCAGACCACGACAGGCGAAAGTCCAATGGTGTCGGGCGCACCCCAAAC
>CAYQQT010000143.1:0-1286 GCA_964419375.1 uncultured bacterium | reverse complement strand
AGTCCAATGGTGTCGGGCGCACCCCAAACGGGGGGAAACGGGGGGGCCGTCCAGCCCCCCCGTTGTCTATTAGGTCTTGGCCGCGATCTCGCGGCCCTCTGCCTGGCGGCCTCGGCGGGAACGCTGGCGATTACGGCGGCGCTGTTCTTCATCATTCCCCGGGTGGGACAGGCGGCGCTGCCGTTGCGGGCGCCGGTGGGGCGGATGGTGTCGGGGTTCTCGGACCGCGTGGAGCTGGGCTCCTTCGGCGAGATCGAGCTGGACGCCTCGCCGGTCATGCGTGTGCACCTGCCGACGTGGCGCGACGAGCACGGCTCGCCCGAGCGGCTGCCGAACCTGCGATGGCGCGGGATCGCCTTCGATCGCTACGACGCCGGCGCGTGGCGGGCGGTACAAACGCAGCGGGTGACGTTCCGGCGGCAGACGCCGGGACCGTTTCCGGTGAACCGGTACCGGGGCGGCTCCGTGCTGCCGCAGGAGATCTATCTCGAGCCCATCGGCACCGAGATGGTCTTCGGCGCCCCGCGCATCCTGCGCGTGCAGGCGCGCTCAGATCTCATGATTCTGGACGACCTCGGCAACGTCTCCGTGCCCGTTCCCACCGCCCGCCTGCGCTACACGGTGGACTCCGAGATGGAGAGCGACGCGCGCGGCGCCCGCGCGCCGGATGCCGTCATGCCGGTGGACCCGCGGTGGCGCGAGCGCTACCTGCAGCTTCCGCCGCTGGCGCCGCGTATCCGCGCGCTGGCGGAGCAGGTGACGGCGGGCAGCGCCGAGCCGTGGGAGGCGGCGCAAAGGCTGACCGCGCACCTGTCGACGCAGTTCCGGTACACGCGCGTGCTGCGCCGGACCACCGAGCTCGACCCCGTGGAGGAGTTCCTCTTCGTCCAGCGCTCCGGCAACTGCGAGTACTTCGCGGCCTCGCTCGCGGTGATGCTGCGCTCGCTGGGGATCCCCTCACGCGTCGTGAACGGCTTCCAGCGTGGCGAGTGGAACCCCTACGGCAAGTACTTCCTCGTGCGGCTGCGCGACGCGCACTCGTGGGTGGAGGTGTTCATCGAGGGAGCCGGCTGGCTCACGCTCGACCCCTCCCCCCGCGGCGGGACGGAGCCCACGACGGCGGCGGCTCCTGCCACGCTCTACCTCGACGCGCTTCGACTGCGCTGGTATCGCTACGTCATCAACTGGAGCCTTCAGGACCAAATGGTGGCGGCGGTCGCGGTGCAGCGCACGGCCTCGGCGTGGACCGCGTGGCCGCTGTCGGCGCCGTCGTGGCGCGCGCTGCC
>CAYQQT010000142.1:2441-8310 GCA_964419375.1 uncultured bacterium | reverse complement strand
CAGGTCCCGCACGCCGTTTTTTTGACCGCCGGGTGAGGGTGTGATGCGGGCGTGGGGATCGCCGAAGATCCCCGTGACGGTCGGACTCGGTCGAAACCCCGGAAAGCGATACGCGTCCCACAGCCGGCGCGGGCGTCGGGGAGTTGGCATGCGCCGATCATGCCCGATTCTCGCGCCGGCTCCCCAGTGTTTCCGCCCGCTGCCAGAGCGGGTTTCCTCACCCTCAGCCCCCTCCTTCTACCCACTCACTTCCACGAAGACCCCGCTTTCAAAGGACCGTGTGGTGACGTCAGCCGAGTCCATCTGCGAGTTGACGGGCCCAGAACGTCATGCCCAGTTCTTCGAAGATGCGCTGGGCTGCAGCGACGTGCTCGTCCTTGGTCGCTGACTGCCCGAGGCGCGCCGCGATGCTTCCGAGCGTGGCGTGACAGTGGCCAACCTCGGGCCGTGTGCCGATGTCCCGCGCGATCGCGAGAGCCTCTTCGGCGCGCGCCTGTGCCACGGCCGTCTCGCCCTCCGCCATCAGCACGTTGGCCTCGAGGCGCAGGAGCGGGGCGTGATAGCCGCGCGCACCACGCTCGGCCATCGCAGTCAAGCTGCCCGCGACGATTTCTCGTGCGTCGTCGGGGCGCTGGGCGGCCAGATATGTCGCCGCCGTCACCGTGCCGAAACGCGTCCACTGCAGCAGCGCGCCCGCCGGCCGTTCCAGGCCCCGCGCGAGGTACTCGAGCCCTTGCGAGTGGTTCCCGCCGAGCACGCACGCCCACGCCAGATACACGCCGTTGGCACAGATGCCGTGAACCAGATCGTGCTCCTCGGATATCGCCAGACCGCGTTCGAGAGCCTGGACCGCTGCTTCGAGGTCGCCCTGCAAGACCTTCACGTATCCCATGAACGCGTTCGCGATCGACAGACTCCCTGCGTGCCGGATGTCACTCGCCATGCGGAGGCCGGCCGTCGCCGACGCCAGCGCGGCGTCGAAGCGACCGAGCGTGGCGTGCGCTTCTGCTCGCCAGCCGCAGAGGCTGACGAAAATGGGATAGACGAGCCCGGGTTCGGCACCGCGTTCAGCGTGGGCGAACAGATCGACGCCGATATCGAACTCCTCGACCGCCTCGTCGAGACGGCCCATGTCCCGGCAGGCAACCGCTGCAATGAAGCGCGCGTAGCTTCGCGTCCGCAAGTCCTCGGTGCCGGCGCGGGCCGCCGCCTCACGAGCGCGCTCCAGCGCCGAGTGGAGGCTGCCCGGAATGGCCGCCGCGAACGCGATAGCTTGTGCTTGACGGACTTGTACGCGTGCGAGGCGTGGGCCGTCATCGAGGGCGCGCGCGAGGGCTTCGACCTTGTTGCCGAGCTCCTCGAGTCCCTCCACCCGGCCCGTCGCGATTCGCGTGGACCACAGCTCGAGATATGCGTCGAGTTCGAGGTTGCGGTCTGCGGCTTGCCCCAAGCGATGAATCGCGTCGATGCTCGCCTCGTAGAAGGTGAGCGCGGCGCCATATCGCGCGTCTGCCTGTGCTTTCGCGCCAGCTCGATAGAGATACGACGCTGCCGACGCCCACACCTCACCGCGCACTGCGTGGTGCGCCAGCTCCTCGATGTTTTCCGGCGCGTGATCGCGTCGCAGCTGTTCGAGGGCGCCGAAGACGCCCGCGTGAAGTACGCGTCTGCGCTCGCGGAGCAGGCTCTGGTACGCGACCTCGAGTGTGAGCGCATGCTTGAAGGTGTATTCGAGCTCGGGAAAGAGGCTGGTTTCATACAGGAACTCGGCTGCCTGGAGCTGGGTGAGTCCGTGTCGGAGCTCAACATCGGAAGTCTCCGCGACGGTCTCCAGGAGTGTGAAGCGGATCGTCTTTCCGATGACGGCTGCCGACTGAAGCAGATGCTTCACCGCAGGTGGCAGCCGATCGATACGCGCGGCCAGCACCGCCTGCACCGTGGCCGGAACCTGAATCGCCTCCAACGGCTTGGCCAGGCGCAAGGAGCCTCGGTCTCCGAGTACCATGCCCGTCTCGATAAGCGTGCGGACGCTCTCCTCGAGGAAAAAGGGGTTTCCCTCCGTCTGCTCCGCGAGCAAACGCTTGAGCGGCTCCAGCTGGCGTCCCGTCCCCACGAGGGCGTCGAGCAGCGCCGCGGCTCCTTCCGCGGTCAGGGGATCGATTCGGAGCTGGGTGTAGTAGCTCTTGCCACCCCAGCCATGCTGATACTCCGGGCGGTAGTTGACGAGCAACAGCACTCTGGCTGTCGGCAGGCTGTCGACCAGATTGTCGAGCAGCGCCTGCGTCTCGGTGTCGATCCAGTGAAGGTCCTCGAATAGGAGCGCCACCGGCTGCACCTGGCTCTCACGAAGGATGAGGTGCTTGACGGCGTCGAGTATTCGCTGCCGGCGCTCCGCTGCGCCCAATGACTCCCACTGCCGATCGGTCATGGGCACGCCGAGCAGCGAGAGCAGCGCAGGGACGGAGCTGCGGAGGCTCTCGTCCAGGGTGAGCACCTTGCCGGTGACCTTTTCCTGGATCGCGCGTGCCGCGTCTCGGTCATCAACCTTGAAGTACATTCGGAGCAGATCGATGAGGGGGAGGTACGCGGTCGCCTTGCCGTAGGAGACAGAGGTCGATTCGAGGATCAGCCAGCCATCGGTGAGGTGCGACCGAATGAACTCCCAGTACAAACGCGACTTGCCGACTCCGGGCTCACCGACGACCGCCATCAGCTGCCCCGAGCCGGAGCGCGAGCGGTCGCGGGCCAGGGCAAGTTGATTGAGTTCGGGATCGCGGCCAACGAAGCGCGTCAGGCCACGCGTGGCTGCGGCATGTAGCCGCGAGCGGATCGGGGAGGCTCCCGTCACTTCGTACACCTCTACGGGAGTCTCCATGCCCTTCACCGGTCGCGGCCCCAGCGACCGAGTGAGGACGTAGCCTTCCACCAGCACGAGCGTGGTGTGTGGCGTGAGAATCGATCCCGGCACGGCCAGCTGCTCCATCCGGGCGGCGAGGTGAGTGGTTTGACCGACCGCGGTGTAATCCATATGGAGATCGCTGCCGATCGATCGCACAACGACCTCGCCGGAATTCAGGCCGACACGGATGTGGACCGACACCCCGAGGCTGCGGTGAAGCTCGTCGGCATACTCCTTGACCCGGTGCTGCATTCGCAGCGCCGCGTAACAGGCCCGGACCGCGTGGTCCTCGTGGGCGATCGGCGCGCCGAAGAGTGCCATGATGCCGTCGCCCATCACCTGATTGACGGTGCCCTCGTAGAAGTGGACGGCCTCGATCATCCGCTCGAGCACGGCGTCGAGGAGCTGCCGGGCATCCTCGGGGTCGCGATCGGCCAGAAGCTCCATCGAGCCCTTCAGGTCCGCAAACAGCACGGTGACGTGCTTGCGCTCGCCCTCGAGAGCGCTCCTGGAGCCGAGGATCTTCTCCGCGATGTGTTTCGGCGTGTACGCGACCGGCGACGCGAAGCGGGTCTCGGCGGCGGGCGCCGCTGCTCCGACCGGCAGCGCGCATTCGGGGCAAAACTTTGCGCCGGCAGGGAGTCGGGTGGCGCAGCGCGCGCACGCGGCCGCCAGCGGCGCCCCACACTCGGCGCAAAACTTGGCGCCGGATGGACTATCGTGCTCGCACCGGACACAAATCATCGGCTGCCCTCCGGCTGCGGCTCAACCTACATCGCGGAGCCGGCCTTGACAACCACGGTGGGCCGACGCAGAGTCAGGCCCAATTCGCGAGGAGGCAACTCCATGTCAGATCAGATCGCCACCCAGGGCGTCCATCACTTTCGGCTCACCGTGAGCAACGTGGATCGCGCCGTGACGTTCTACACCGAGGTTCTCGGCTTCAAGAAGCTGATGGACCTCAACCCGGGTGCGTTCCTGAGCAACGGCACGGTGGGCCTCGGCATCGGGCCGCATCCGTACCCGGACAAGGCCATGAGCGGCGATCGCTTCGATGAGAACCGGATCGGCCTGGACCACATGAGTTTCGGGGTCTCGTCGCGGGCAGCGCTGGACGACGCCGTCCGCGTGCTCGACCGGCACCGCGTCGCGCACAGCGAGATCAGAGATCTCGGCGAGGCCTTTGGGATCTGCATCCTGATCTTCCGCGATCCTGACAACGTCCAGCTGGAGCTGAGCGGTCCGCGCAAGTAGCGGTCTGGACCGCTCCGTTTCAAAGCCACTCGCCGGGCGAAACTACCTGATGTCGATCCAGGGGCGGCATTCGAGGATCCGTGCCTACCTGGTGAAGCGGCGAGAGACACGGTGAACCCGAGTCCACGTGGACTCGGGTTCATCCACGTGGCCTCGCTATATCAGGGCACGTCGGTGATCTCGACGAGCCGTACCTCGTTGTCGATCACGAGGCCGATGCCCGGACAGTAGACCTTCCTACTCTCGCCCGGTTCGAGAGGGGTCGTCTCGATCACCTCGACGCAGTTCTTCAAGGTGCCGAGGGCAGTCTTCTTGATGGTGAGGCCCATCCGGGTGTGCTCGGCCTGGTCCATCGCGATGCCCGGAGCCTGCTCCTGGAAGTAGCGGGCGCCGAGGAGGAATCGGCCGGGCATGATGATGCCGGGCTTCGCGCCCTCTTGCCCCGCCAGCCACGCGCCGTCGTGGCTCACGGGCTGGCCGGGCGCGTAGATGTTGACCGTTTCACCGAAGTAGAAGACGTCGTTGGTCGGCGCGCAGATCGCGAAGAAGTTGCGCGACTTCTCGACCAGCACGCCGTCCGAGTACTCCCGCTCCTCCACGACGCGCGTGACGACAGTGCGCTGCTCGCCACCGATGTCCAGCGTGATTGGGCGCGTCTCGCGCAGCACGGTGACGAGAAGCCTCTTCTGCACCCCTTCGTCCTCGCCCTCGAAGACGAGCCGGCGACCGGGCACGAGGATGAAGTAGGGGTTTCGGCCCGATGCCTTCCACTCGCAGTCCTGCAGCCGGAAGCTCTGCGTGAAGTCTCCGTCGCCGGATTGCGCGAGCGCGCTCGCCGGCAACGCGAGCAGCCCTTCCGCCAGGAAGCCGATCCTATGGACATGGTGCACAGGCAACCTGAGGATTCCCTGAGGCCCCGGGGGCTTTCTTCCACGGTATGATCGCGCCACGGTGCGGCTCGCCATCCTTCTGACGCTCCTCTGGCTCGTGGCGTCGGGCTCGCGCGCGAGCGCGGAACGGGTCTTCGATACGAGCGACCCGCCGGAGACCAGGTATCAGCTGGCGCCCTTTCTGACCTTCGGCGTCGAGCTCGAGTACTTCTTTCAGCGCAACGTCGACCTCGTCGATCGCCGGCGCGACGACCTCTCCGTGCTGAAGGCCGAGGGGTCGCTGGCGTGGTCATTCGATCCCATGCCGGCCTTCCAGGTGTTTCTGAACGTGGCGGTGTCCCGCGCTGCCGTGCTGACGGACCACGCCGGCACTTTCGGCGAGAGCGAAGACCTCTCGCTCGAGGTGAAGGAAGCGTTCGTCCGCGTGGGGCGGCTGTCGGCTGGGCCCTCCGTCCTCATCGGCCGTCAGCGCTTCGAGGATGAGCGTAAGTGGCTCTACGACGAGGACCTCGACGCGGTCAGGCATGCGGGCTACGGCTTCCTGGACTCGATCGAGCTGGAGGGCTACGCGATCCTTCGTGATGACCGCGCGGACGGCCGCCGCCCCTTCTTTCTCGGCGTCCGCTCACGCGGCGAGCCCGTCGAGGACCTGGACTACTGGGTCGAGCTCGCGTACGCAGGGGGCCGGGACGGATCGAGGAGCATCAGCGGGTGGGGCCTCGACATCGGCGCCACCTACGAGTGGCAGCGGGGGCCGAAGCCGTCGGTGACGCTGGGCGTGGCCTTCGGCAGCGGCGACCGGCGGCCGAATGACTCACGTGACGGC
>CAYQQT010000142.1:0-2341 GCA_964419375.1 uncultured bacterium | reverse complement strand
GCTGGGCGTGGCCTTCGGCAGCGGCGACCGGCGGCCGAATGACTCACGTGACGGCAGCTTCCGACAGACCGGGCTCCACAAGAACGAGGCCGACTTCGGCGGATCCACGGAATTCAAGTTCTACGGTCTCGCCGCAAGCTCATCGAAGGCGAAGGGCTTGACCAGATAGTCATCGGCGCCCAGCTGCAGGCCGTTCACGCGGTCTTCGACCCGATCCTGGGCCGGACAGAATGAGGATGTGCGTGCCGCGGCCACCGGCCCGGAGCCTTTTCAGGACTTCCAGGCCCGGCAGCCCGGGCAGCATCAGGTCGAGAACGATGACGTCGTAGTCGTAGGTCTCCGCGAAGGCGAGCCCGTCCTCGCCGTCCGCGGCCACATCGACGGCGTAGCCCAACGCGCCCAGGCCCCGCGCCAGGGATCGGCCGAGCCGCTCGGAGTCCTCGACGACCAGGACCTTCATTTCTCCACCCTGAGCACCTTGCCGTCCGCGCTCACGAGCGCTTCCAGCGTCTTCCTCTGGGCGGTGACGAGCAGCACCGCGTAGTATGCCAGCCTCTCCTGCGTGGCTTCCACCTCCACCACTTGCTCGACGGTCTTGTACGTCGCCCTCGGGTACCTGTCCTCCAGGGCCCTGAGGACGGCCTCGGGCAGGTCCTTGGCGGTGATCTCTTTTTCGATGAGAAGCATCACGCCCTCCGGGGTCAGCGTCACGTCGATGGTCTGGCCCGCGTGCCGGATCGTGACCTGGTAGACGAGCTTGCCGCCCTCTCGTTCTTTCTCGGTGGCGGCGATCCGTGCGTCCTTGAATCGCGCCCGCACCGTGTCCAGCACCGGCGTGGGCACCTTGTGCAGCGGCACCCGCTCTCCGGCGACGGCGGGGGTCGCGAGGACGAGCAGGGCCAACGCCGTCGCGGCGGCGAGGCGAGCGATGAAGCACCGCATGCGTCCTCCTCTTCGACGTTCCCAGATCCGACGCGATCGTACGCAGGTCGGCCGGTTCGCTGCGCGCTACTCGATGACTTGGTCCGCGCGCAGCAGAACCGGCTGCGGCACCGTCAGCCCGATGCTCCGCGCGGCGCCGAGGTTGAGGGTCAGTCCGATCCGGCTCACCTGTTCGATCGGAATCGTGCTGGCGTCGGCGCCCTTGAGCAGCCGGTCCACGAACTTCGCCAGCGTCTTGAAGTTATCGGTCAGTCGCGCCCCATAGCTGACCAGGCCGCCGGCCTCGACGAACTCCGTCCAGCCGTACATGCTCGGGATGCGCTCCCGCGCGGCGAACTCCACGATCTCCTTGCGTCGCACAAGCGTCAGTGAGTCCGGGAAGACGATCATCGCCTCGGGACGAGCGGCGCGGATCTCGGCGAACACCGCGGAGAGCTCTTGGGGGGTGCGCACCAGGTAGCGCGTGATGGCGGCGCCGAGACGGCGGGCGGCATCCTCCGTCACGCGATACTCCGCCAGCTCACCGGCGTGCTCCGGGTTCGAGAGCAGCGCCATCCGCGACGCGTGCGGCACGAGCTCCTTCAGCACCTCGACGCGCTTGGCGGACAGCTCGAGCGCCATGAACGTGATCCCGGTCATGTTCCGGCCGGGTTTGCTCAGGCTGTCGGCGAAGCCGGCGGCGACCGGGTCGCCGCTATAGGCGAACACGACCGGTACGCGGGCGCGGATGGTCTTGGTGTAGTCAACCGACGGCCCGCGTGAGACGAGCACGTCGAGGCGCTCGGCGGCCAACTCGTCGACGAGACGTGGAAGGCGCGTGAAGTCACCATCCGCGAATCTCGGGATGATGACGAAGGATTTGCCCTCGGCGTACCCGAGCTCGCGGAAACCATCGCGCAGGTTCTCCAGCGCCGGGTCCGGTTGCCCGATGTATGACAGCCAGCCGATCCGCGCAGGGCCGGTCGCGCGCTGGGCGAGGGCATCGCCCGGGCGGAACGCCACGATACCCGTGAGGAGCGCGAGGACGGAGCGGCGGGAGGTCGTCACACGCGGAACGGGGGCGGATTCACCGTCCACCGCTTGGACAAGGCGGGATCCGCACCCCGTAGATGTCGATGCGTTGGATCAGCATGGCGCGCTTATTATACCGGGATCAGCCTGAGACTGGCGCGCCTGTGCCGCCGGAGCGCTTCCAGCGTCTTCCTCTGGGCGGTGACGAGCAGGGCCAACGCCGTCGCGGCGCCGAGGCGAGCGAAGAAGCACCGCATGCGTCTTCCTGTTCGGCGTTCCCAGATCCGATGCCCCAGAACTTTCTCATAACCCAAGGGGCGCTGGTTAAAATAAACTCGGTTCCATCGACGCCAGGACCGTGAGGAGGAACCAGGATGCGCTTGGCTCT
>CAYQQT010000141.1:0-8314 GCA_964419375.1 uncultured bacterium | reverse complement strand
ATCCCCTTCCTCGGCCTCGCCCTCGTGGACAACACCTATCCCGAGCGGCTCGCCACGGCGTGCGCGGAGGAGCACCGTAACGAGTTCCTCTTCACCGCCACGCCGCTGAGGATCGTCGGCAGCACGGGCGCGCCCGCGCACCCGCTCGCGATCTTCTGACGCCGGCGGCCCGCGCCATGCGTCCCGGCACCCGGCGTCGGCTGCGCGCGTTCGTGACCTTCACGCTGGGCGGGATCCTGGCCGGCACCATCTACGGCACGCTCGCCGGCCTCGCCACGCGCACCGCTCCGTTCGTCGGTGGCCTCATCGGCATCATCCACGGCGCGGCGATCGGCGGCGCGATCTCCGCCATGGAAACCTTCGGGACGCGCAGCCGCCTCGGCCGTCGCCTGGAACAGGCGCCGTTCCTCGTCACCGTGCTTGTGAAGGGGATCCTGTACGGCGCTGTCATCGCCGCCGTGCAGATCGGCGACCTCGGCGTGCGCGTGCTCGGCTTGCCGGCGCGGCCCCCGTTCGAAAGCCCGATCGCGCCCTTGTCCATCGTGTTCTCCGTCGGCGTCACCTTCGTGACCATCTTCGTGTTGCAGATGAGCCAGCTTGTGGGCACGCGCACGCTGCGCAACATCGTGCTCGGCCGCTATCACCGGCCGCGCGACGAGCATCGTTTCTTCCTGTTCGTGGACATCGTCGGCTCCACCGCGCTCGCGGAGCGCGTCGGCGCCGCCGCCGTCCATCGCTTTCTCAACATCGTGTTCGGCCTCGCGTCGGATGTGATCGACGACCATGGTGGCGAGATCTACCAGTACGTCGGCGACGAGATCGTGGTCACGTGGACCGTGCACGAGGGGCGCCGGGACGCGCGTCCCATCCGCTGCTTCCTGGCGATCGCGGCCGCGCTGGCGCAGGAGAAGCGAACGCTGGAGCGTGAGTTCGGCGTCGCGCCGCGCGTGCGGGGCGCGCTGCATGCCGGCGCCGTCATCAGCGGCGAGGTGGGCAAGAGCAAGCGTGAGATCGTCTTCCACGGCGACGTCATGAACACCACCGCGCGCCTGGAGCAGCTCGCCCGCGACCTCGACCGCTCGTTGATCGTCTCCGCGGAGGCCCTCGCGCCGCTGGAGGAGCGCGCCGGGTACGTCGTGGAAGACCTCGGTGAGCGCACCGTGCGCGGTCGCGCCGCGCCTGTGCTCGTCTATGCAGTCACGACGGCGGTCACGACGGCGGTCACGACCGCCTGACGCGTCCGGCCACCACGCGCACCTTGCGCGGCGCCGCCAGCCAGATGGCTACCATCGACACCACGGTGACGGCGATGAGCAGGTAGAAGGCGGGCGCGTAGCTGCCCGTGCGATCGTACACCGCGCCCGCCATCCACGGCCCCAGGCCCGAGCCGAGCCCGGAGGCGACGCTGAGGACGCTGAAGACGGCGCCGTAGTGCTTGCCCTGGAAGAGCTCGGCGGGGATGGCGGCGTAGATCGCCGCCATGCCGTAGCCCACGAGGCCCTGCGAGGCCACCATCGCGTAGAGCAACGTGGGCGTCGGGTGGTACGGCATGACGAGCAGCAACACACAGGAGGCGATGAAGCCAAGGCTGGACAGCGACCAGATCCACTCGCGGCCGATCCTGTCCGAGAGCACGCCGAGCCCGATCTGCGAGGCGACGCCGAGAAGGCCCACGAGCCCGAGCGCAAAGGCGGCCACGGTGGGGTCGTAGCCGATGTCGATCAGGTACTTCGTCTGGTGCACCTGGATCGCGTACCAGACGAAGAGACCGGTGAAGAAGCCGAGCGCGACCCACCAGAAGCGCGCCGTGCGCACCGCGCGCCCGAGCGTCCAGTCCACCGACGCCCATTCGCGGTCGACCACGTTGTCCGCGTGCGCGCCCGTGGCCGCCTTGCGCGCCGCCGCCTCGTCGCCGTCCGGCACGAGGCCGATGTCCTCCGGGCGCGTCCGCTGCAGGGCCAGGTTGAGCGGCACGCACACGACGAGCAGGACCACGACGAGCGACCAGCACGCCGCCCGCCATCCCGCGCTCACGATGACGCCCTGCAGCCACGGCAGCATCACGATGGAGCCGATGCCGACGCCGGAGAACGCGAGGCCGATCGCCGTCCCGCGTCGCCGGACGAACCAGTTGGGAAGGAAGAGCGAATGGCCCGTGTAGCCGACGACGACGGTGCCGCCCGCGACCAGCAGCCCCAGCGTCATGTACAGGTGCCACGGCTGCCGGATCAGCGTACCGAGGCCGAGGCCCGTGCACAGCAGCAGCACGCCGAAGGGCATGACGAAGCGAGCGCCCCAGCCGTCCATCATCTTGCCGAGCAGCGGCGTGAACGCCATGGAGACGACGAAGCCGAAGGCAAAGGCGCCCGCGGTGACGCCGCGCTCCCAACCGAACTCGGTGAGGATGGGCGGAAACAGGAGGGAGAAGGCCGTGCGCGCATTCACGCCGATCGCCATCGTCACGAAGGACACCGCCACCACGATCCATCCGTAGAAGAAGGGCAGCCGGCGGGGGCGGGAGGTCACGACCACCGCCATCGTAACGCATGCGTCCACTCCGCACCGGCGTGCTGGACGGCGACGGCGGGGATAGACTGCCATCGGCATGAAGCCGTTCCGGTTCGGTGTGAACGTGTGGGGCGCACGATCCCGGGCCGAGTGGGCGAGCAAGGCGCGCCGGCTGGAGGACCTGGGCTACTCCACGCTCACCGTGCCGGACCACCTCGGCGAGTTCTTCTCGCCGATGCCGTCGCTGATCAGCGCGGCCTCGCGCCGGCAGGGCCTTCATGATGCCTGGGCGGGGCAGTTCCTTCCGGCTCATCGTGAAAGTCTCCATAGGGGGATGACACTTTCACGTTGCAGTTACCCATGACATTTTTATGTAGCAGCGGCAGTGGCGATCGTGATGGCTTGACAGGCCGAGGCCGTCTCCATACACTCCGCGGCATCTGCTTCGGCAGATCGACCTGAAAATCTACTGCGCGGAGGACCCTCATGGCGACGGCAACGATGACTCGCTGGCAGCTCACCGGCAACGGGTACGAGTTCTGCAACTGCGACTTCGGCTGCGGCTGCAACTTCGGAGGGTTCCCGAACTCCGAGGACGGTAGCTGCCGGGCCCTCGTCGGTGTCCACATCCGCAAGGGGAAATGCGGTGACGTCGACCTCTCGGGGGTGAAGTGCGCCGGGGTCTACGCCTGGCCCAAGGCGATCCACGAGGGTCACGGGAAGGTCGCGTTCGTTGTCGATCCCGCCACCACGGACAAGCAGGTGGATGCCCTCGCGCAGATCTTCACCGGCAAGCTCGGCGGCATGCCGTGGGAGCTTCTCGGACCGACGGCGGAGGTCGTCGGCCTCGTGAAGGCGAAGATCACCATCACGGGCAGCGGCCGGAAGAGCACGTTCACGGCGGAGGGCATCGGCGAGGGACGGGGCGACGCCTTCAAGAACCCGGTCAACGGCGAGGAGCACCTCGCCGACGTCGTCCTGCCCACCGGCTTCATCTGGAAGAAAGGCGAATGCGGGCAGGGGTCGTTCTCCGCGTCGGCGGCGGGCCTGTCGGTGGCCGCGGAGAAAAGCAACTGGATCTACTACGACTTCGACTGGTCCAATGCGTAGCTGACTCCATGTCGAGGGTGCCGCTCCAGGAGCGCTCCCGTTGACGTCCCCCGCGTTCGAGTCTCTGCTGAGACGGGATCGCGCCATCATCGGGGCGGGTCTCGCCGGCATCACGCTGCTGGCGTGGGTCTATCTCGTGCGGATGGCACGCGCGATGGCGCCCATGGACATGGGCATGGCGATGCCCCACATGCATCCCTGGGGCGTCGGCGAGCTCGCCATGCTGATCGTCATGTGGGTCGTCATGATGGTGGCCATGATGCTGCCGTCCGCCGCTCCCATGATCCTGATGTTCACCACTGTGCACCGGCGCCGGGGCGAGCAACGGCGGCCGGTGGTGCCCACGGGCGTGTTCGTGCTCGGCTACGTCGTCGTGTGGAGCGCGTTCAGCGTCGCGGCTGCGCTGCTGCAATGGGCGCTGCACGCCGCCGCGCTCCTGTCGCCGACGATGACGAGCACGAGCCCCCTCGTCGGCGGCGCGCTCCTCGTGGCGGCCGGGTTGTTTCAGTGGACGCCGTTGAAGAGCATCTGCCTCGCCCACTGCCGTTCCCCCCTGTCCTTTTTGATGACCGAATGGCGGGAGGGCGCGCCGGGCGCCTTCATCATGGGCGTGCGGCATGGCCTCTACTGTGTCGGGTGCTGCTGGGTCCTCATGGGGCTGCTCTTCGTGGCCGGCGTCATGAATCTGCTCTGGGTCGCCGCCATCGCGGTCTTCGTCCTCATCGAGAAGGTGGTGCCGCGCGGCGAGCAGGCGAGCCGGGTGGCCGGCGCCGTGCTCATCGTGGCCGGTCTGGCCGTCGCTCTTCGCCGACTGTTCTAGTCCCTCGATCTGGGCGACGCGACTGAGATCGACGTGCCGCCACCTATTCAGGTCGAGGCCGGAGCGGGCGATTTCATATCGGTTCCTTCATCAGTGTGTTATTGCCCGTACAGAAGTTCCTTCATCATCTAGACGTCCGAGGCCCACGTGGCAAGACGCGACCAGGGGTCCCATGCCCAACGTGTCGGCGAGTTTTCGAGCCTCCGCGAAATGCCGGCGGGCCGCCTCGACCTCACCCCGGTCGGACGCGATGTTTCCGAACAACGCATGGATCCAGGCCTCGTTGCCCGTTTCCCCGTGGCGCTGCGCGAACTCGAGGGCTGTTCGCGCCGTCGTCTCGGCGTTGTCGAGTTGTCCCGCCCGCCGATAGATCTCACCGAGCGTTCGCACCCACCAGGCGCGGTCGACGAATGCGCCTGCGCCCTCCTGGAGCTCGATGGCCTCTTTGAGCAACGGAATGGCGTCCGACGCGCGGCCGGCCAGCGCATACCCGTGACCGAGGATCGTCAGGGCTCGCATCGTTTGCCCGACGAACTTGTTCTCCCGGCAGATCGCAACGATAGGCTCCAGAAGGCGAATGGTCGCCGCCGGCTCTCCCTGGTAGAGCAAGAGGTGGCCGTGCGCGATCGCTAAGGGCACCTTGCTGTAGAGATGATTGGCCGCCTGCGCGACCCGTTCGCCTCGACGGAGTAGCTCGAGTGCACGCTGCGCCTCCCCCATCTCGACGAGGCACTGGGCGGCGAGCGCGCAGGCGCCGGAGTACGGAAGTCCGGAGAGCCCGAAGCGTTCCGTCTCGCGTGGGCCCTCCAGCGTGTCGATGATCGTGTGATAGTGCTCGAGGGCCATCGGGAACCGGCCCTGCGCGTGATAACAGGCACCGAGGTAGTAGTGCCCGGTGACTTCGAGTCCGACATCGTGTCGCCGCGCTCCGGTCTCGAGGCATCGTTGTCCATAGCCGATCGCGCGATCGTACTCGCCCTTCGCCCAATAGTATTGCAGGAAAAACGAGTAGACGACGTCCAGGCGTTCCGTCTCGTTGTGCTCGGTCCCCAGCGCTTCTGCCTCGCGGAACACTTCGAGCAGTCGCTCGAGCTGTCCACCGCGCCACAATGGGGCCCGGAGGGCCAGTCGCGCGTCGATGGCCGCCCGCACGGATTCCCGCGTCACTGGGACGTGCGCCAACGCATCCAGGGCTCGCTGATAGTGGGCCACGGCTTCTGCGTCGACGCAGAGCGCAGCCGCGCGATCGGCGGCCTGACGACCATACTGTGCTGCCTTCTCCCAGACCTCGCCCCGCGACGCGTGATGGGCGAGCCGTTCGACTTGCTCGGCCGACCGATCGGCGTGTTGCGCCTCGATCGCCTCGACCATGCGCGTGTGAAGCGCGCGACGACGTTCGGCGAGCAAGCCACCATACGTGACCTCGTGCGTGAGGGCGTGCTTGAACGTGTACTCGAGCTCGGGAAAGAGCTTCGATTCGTATAGGAATTCGCTCTCCTGGAGCCGGTTCAGTCCTGCCCGGAGCGCGTCATCCGGAAGGTCTGCGACAGCCTGCAGCAGGGGGTACGGGAGATCCTTCCCCACCACCGACGCCGCCTGTAGAAGCTGCTTGTCGTCGGGCGACAGCCGATCGATGCGCGCCGCCAAGATCGCCTGTACGCTCGGCGGGACCACGATCGGCACCCCGGCCCGCGCGAGCCGATACCGGCCGGGCTCTCCCACCAGTACCCGCGCTTCGACGAGCGTGCGCACCGATTCCTCGAGAAACAGCGGATTGCCGTCGGTGCGTTCGACCAGCGCCTCGATCAACGGTCGTAGGCTGGGATCGTCCCCGACCAGCGGCCCCAGCAACTCTTCCGCGTTGGCCGCTGGTAACGGCTCGATCGGCAACTGCCGGTAGAACGTCTTATGGCTCCAGGTGTGACGATACTCGGGACGATAGTTGACGGCGATCAGCAGTGGCGCGGTCGGGAGGCTCTCAACGAGCGAGTCGAGGAGCGCCTGGGTCTCCGAGTCTATCCAGTGCAGATCCTCGAAGACCAGCAGTACAGGCTGGGCCTGCGTCTCGCGGAGCAGAAGGCGCTTGACGCTATCGAGCGTGCTCTGGCGACGTTGCGGGGGTGACTGCTTCAGTAACGGGCTGTCGTCGGGAAGCGCATCAAGCAATCCGAGCACGGGGGGAACGACGTCTTTCAACCCCTCATCCAGTGTGAGCACCGTCCCCGTCACCTTCGCCCGGATGCCGCGAGGGTCATCCCGCTCGTCGATCTTGAAGTAGCTCTTCAGCATGTCGAGCACCGGGACATAGGAGGACGCTCGCCCGTACGACACCGAACTACCTTGCAGGATCATCCAGCCGCGCGTGCGGTGGGAGTTCAGGAATTCATAGAAGAGCCGCGACTTGCCGACGCCGGGCTCGCCGACCACGGCGATGATCTGCCCGCGACCAGCGGCCGCCTGCTCGAGCCCTTGCCGCATCTGATCGAGCTCGCGATCGCGCCCGACGAAGCGCGTGAGACCTCGGGCCGCCGACCGCTGCAACCGCGTGCGGACAGTCCCGGCGCCGATCGCCTCGTACACGTCAACAGGCTCCGACACGCCCTTGACGTTCACCAGCCCGAGCGGTTTCACCTGCACGTAGTCCTCCGCCAGGCGGAGGGTCTCGGCCGAGAGCAAGATGGAACCCGGCATCGCCGTCTGCTCCATCCGTGCCGCGAGATGCGTCGTCTGCCCCACGGCGGTGTAATCCATCCGGAGATCGCTGCCCACGGACCGCACGATGACCTCGCCGGAGTTCAGTCCGATACGGATCTGGATCGGCACCCCGGCCGCGCGCTGCACCTCCTCGGCATAGCGCCGGATCGACTCCTGCATCCGCAGCGCCGCATAGCAGGCGCGCACGGCGTGATCCTCGTGGGCCAGTGGCGCGCCGAACAGCGCCATGATCCCGTCGCCCATCACCTGGTTGACCGTGCCTTCGTACCTGTGGACGGCCTCCATCATCCGTTCGAGGACCGCGTCAAGGAGCTTGCGTGCATCTTCGGGATCGCGGTCGGCGAGCAGCTCCATCGATCCCTTGAGGTCCGCGAAAAGCACCGTCACCTGCTTGCGCTCGCCTTCGAGCGCACTCTTGGAGGTGAGAACCTTCTCTGCGAGGTGCTTGGGAGTGTACGATTCGGGCGGGGCGAAACGTGGCTTCGCGGCCTTAGCAAGCGGCGCAGCGCACTGGCCGCAGAACTTATTTTCAGGAGGGTTACTGACTCCGCACGACGGGCAGACATAGGCCAGCGGCGCAGCGCACTGGCCACAGAATTTCATAGCAGTCGGATTCTCCGCTTCGCAGCGGGGACATTTCATGCGGGGCCTCCAGCGCGCCGGGCCTTTGTGTGGCCGAGTCATCCGAGCTTAGCCGGAGGCGCGCAGGGGATCAAGAATCAGTGATCACCATGGAAGAGGCAGCGTGTTCACGGGAAATGGTGTTGAACGCCTCCTCAGTCGCTCGGATCTTGGGTGATCCACACCTCCACGGGACCCGCCGTCGGGTGGGGCAGACCGGCGGGGAATCGTTCCGGATGGGCCGCATAGGCCGCGGCGAGCACGGTCGCCCGCTCGGCGGTGCGCCGCTCGGCCAGGCCGTGCTGCACGTCGGCGGGCGTCAGCAGGCCGAGACTCGAATGATGGTGCTCGGTGTTGTACCAGGGAAAGAAGGCCTGGCAGTGCGCCCGGGCATCCTGGATGGAGCCAAAGCGTGGGGGAAAGTCCGGGCGGTATTTGAGCGTGTTGAACTGTGCTTCCGAGAAGGGGTTGTCGTTGGAGACGTGCGGGCGGGCGTAGGTCTCACAGTTGGGGACATCACGGAACTTGGTGATGGAATAC
>CAYQQT010000140.1:2335-8366 GCA_964419375.1 uncultured bacterium | reverse complement strand
CAGCGCGGCGGGGGCGGCGGCCGCGTCGAGCAGCGCGGCCTGCTCGGCGCGCACGCGCTCGACGAGGGCGTCACGCGTGGGCGCCGAGAAGAGCTGGTTGGCGAGATCGAGGCCGTTCATGGCGTCGCGGGCATAGAGCGTCACGCCGCCGTACTCGGCGGCGATGCGCGTTGCCGTGAACTTGCGCGTGAGGGCGGCGCCGCCGACGAAGAGCGGGATGTCGATACCGGCCGCCTTGAAGTCCTGGGCGGTGACCACCATCTGCTGCGCGGACTTCACGAGGAGGCCGGAGAGGCCGAAGGCATCCGGCTTGTGCTGGTGATAGGCCGCGATGAGCTCCTCGGGCGGCACCTTGATGCCGAGGTTGATGATGCGATAGCCGTTGTTGCCGAAGATGATCTCGACCAGGTTCTTGCCGATGTCGTGCACGTCGCCCTTCACGGTGGCGAGCACGATGGTGGCGCGCGTGGAGGACTGCGACTTCTCCATGAACGGCTCGAGGTGCGCGACGGCGAGCTTCATCGCCTCCGCCGACTGGAGCACCTCCGCCACGATGAGCTGGTTGTCGTTGAAGAGCCGGCCCACCTCGTCCATGCCCCTCATGAGGGGGCCGTTGATGATCGCCAGCGGCTCCGCCTCGTTCAGCTTCGCGTCGAGATCCTCGATGAGCCCGTCGCGGCTGCCCTCCACGATGTAGCGGGCGAGCCGCTCGTCGAGGGGCAGGGTCGCCTTCGCGGGCTTGGCCTTCACGCGCTCGCGGAAGTGCGCGGCGAAGGCGGCCACGGGGTCGTCGCCGCGGCCGTAGAGCAGGTCCTCGGCGAGCCGGCGCTCCTCTTCCGGAATGGACGGATACCGCTCCAGCCGCTCCGTGTTGATGATGGCGTAGTCGAGCCCCGCCTTGATGCAGTGGTAGAGGAAGACGCCGTTGAGGACTTCGCGGCCCGCCGGCGGCAGACCGAACGACACGTTCGAGATGCCGAGGATCGTCTTGCCGTCCGGGAAGCGCGCTTTGATGGCGCGGATGCCTTCGATCGTCTCCACCGCGGAGCCGAGGTAGTTGACGTCCCCGGTGCCGACCGGGAAGACCAGCGCGTCGAAGATGAGATCGCGGGCCGGGATCCCGTACTTGCCGGTGAGCAGCTCGTGCGAGCGCTGCGCGATGGCGACCTTGCGCTCGCGCGTCACCGCCATGCCCTGCTGCTTGTTGTCGTCGATGCAGCCCACCACCACCGCCGCCCCGTAGCGCTGGATGATGGGCGCCACCTTCTCGAAGCGCTCCTCGCCGTCCTCGAGGTTGATCGAGTTCACGATGGCCTTGCCCTGGCAGTGGCGGAGGGCGAGCTCGATGACGGCGGCGTCGGTGGAGTCGATCATGAGCGGCACCTTCACGCGGCGGGTGAGCTCGCGCATGAAGCGCTCCACGTCGGCCGCCTCGTCGCGGTCGGGGTTGGCCAGGCACACGTCGAGCACCTGCGCGCCCGCCTTCACCTGCGCCCGGCCCACCTCCGCCGCGTCCTCGAAGCGGTCCTCCACCACGAGCCCCTTGAACTTGCGGGAGCCGATGACGTTGGTGCGCTCGCCCACGAAGAGGGGGCGGTTGTCGTCGCTGGGATAGAGGACGTCGATGCCGCTCACGGCCACCGGCTCCGTCGCCTGCGGCACGCGCGGCGCCCGCCCGCGCACGAGGTCGGCGAGGGCGCGGATGTGGCCGGGCGTGGTGCCGCAGCAGCCGCCGACGATGTTGACCCAGCCCTCGTCCACGAACCGCTTGAGCTTGAAGGCGAGGCTGTGCGCGGTCTCTCCGTACTGGCCCCGCTCGTCAGGGAGACCGGCGTTGGGGTACACGCTCACATAGCGCGTGGACAGCGCCGACAGCGAGCGAAGGTGATCGGTCATGAACTCGGGGCCGGTGGCGCAGTTGAGCCCGATCGAGAACAGCTCGAGGTGCTCGAGCGAGACGTAGAGCGCCTCCACCCCCTGGCCGGCGAGCATCGTGCCCATGGGCTCGATGGTGGCGCTCACCATCAGCGGCAGCGTGGCGCCCGCCTGCGCGAGCGAGCGCCGCACGCCGATGGCGGCCGCCTTCACGTTGAGGGTGTCCTGGCACGTCTCGAGGAGCAGCGCGTCCACGCCCGCGTCGATGAGCGCGCGCGCCTGCACCTCGTAGGCGGCGGTCACCTCGTCGAAGCTCACGTTGCGCGTGACGGAGATCGACCGCGTGGAAGGGCCCATGGCGCCGATGACGAAGCGGTCGCCCGCGGCCTCGCGCGCGATGCGGCCGGCCGCGCGCGTGATCTCGTAGGCGCGCTCGGCGAGCCCATACTCCGCGAGCACGTAGGGCGCGCAGCCAAAGGTATTCGTGGACACGACGTCGGCGCCTGCGTCGAAGTAGGCGGCGTGGATGTCGCGGATGACGTCGGGGCGCGTGAGGTTCAGGTGCTCGTTGCACCCTTCATATCGGGCGCCGCCGAAATCGGCGGCGCTGAGGTCGGCGGCCTGGATCATCGTGCCCATGGCGCCGTCGAGCACGAGGATACGGCGCGACAGGGCATCGCGGAGCCGGGTCATGAGGTTATAGTAGCGCACATGACCCGACCGCTCGCCCTCGACGGTATCCGTGTCGTCGATCTCTCCCGCGTCCTTGCGGGGCCCTTTTGCGGCGCGCTCCTCGGCGACATGGGCGCCGACGTCATCAAGGTGGAAGACCCGGAGGCGGGCGACGAATCCCGCACGTGGCCGCCCCACCTGGATGGCGAGTCCGCCGGCTACCTCGTCAACAACCGCAACAAGCGGGGCATCGCGGTGAATCTGAAATCTCCGGAAGGGGTCGAGATCGTTCGCAAGCTCGCCGCGGGCGCCGACGTGCTCATCGAGAACTTCCGCACGGGGACCATGGAGGAGTTCGGGCTCGGCTACGACGCGCTCGCCGCCCGCAACCCGCGTCTCGTGTACTGCTCGGTGTCGGCGTTCGGCCGTACGGGGCCGCGGGCGGCGGGCGCCGGCTACGAGGCGCTCATGCAGGCGTTCTCCGGCATCATGTCGATCACGGGCGAGCCCGGCGGCGCCCCCGTGCGCTGCGGTGTGTCGTTCCTCGACCTCACCACCGGCATCCTCTCCGCCTTCGGCGTGGTGAACGCGCTACGGCTCAGGGACCACACCGGAGTGGGACAACGGGTCGACGCCTCGCTGCTGGAGACCGCGATCGGATTGCTGAACTTCCAGGCGGAGGGCTACCTCCTCGCGGGCACGGTACCGCGTGCGCTCGGCTCCGCACACCCGTCGCTGTCGCCGTACCGGAACTTCAAGTGCGCGGACGGGCAGTGGGTGTTCATCGCCGCCGCCAACAACCGGCTCTGGAAGCGCGTGGCGACCGCCCTTGGCCTTCCCGCGATGGCGGAGGATCCTCGTTTCGCCGACAACGTGGGGCGCGTCAAGCATCGCAAGGAGCTGGAAGACGCCGTGGAGGGCGCCGTCGCCCGCCACGATCGCGAGACGCTGCTCCAGATCCTCGAGAAGGGCGGGGTGCCGGCCACGCCCGTCAACACGCTGGACCAGATGCTCAACGACCCACAGACGGCGACGCGCTCCGTGATCCGCCGCATGCAGCATCCCAAGCTCGGCGAGATCCCGGTGGTGGGCGTGCCGCTGACGTTCTCCGGCATGGACCCCGGCGTGCGGCGTCACGCGCCGATGCGCGGCGAGCACACCGACGAAGTCCTCGGCGAGCTCGGCTACCCCACCGCCGCCATCGCCGACCTCCGCACCCGCAAGGTCATCGCTTGATTGACATGGGAGCGTCCCGGGAAATTTCCCGGGAAATTCGGGACGCTCCTCGATAAGGAGGCCAACGCTATGGCTCGTCTCGACATTCTCAATCCGGTCGCGAAGACCGTGGAGCATTCCGTGAAGCCGGCGGCGCGTCCCCGCGACCTCACCGGGGCCACCATCGGGCTCTACTGGAACATGAAGGCGGGTGGCGACGCCGCCCTCGACCGCACCGAGGAGCTGCTCGCGGCGCGCTTTCCGGGCACCACCTTCAAGCGCTACACGGGCTCGGTGGGCTGGCTCATGCGCCACGTCACCGCGGAAGATGCCGACCGCATCGCGTCGGAGGTGAACGCCGTCGTCGGCACCACCGCCGATTGAGGGTCCTGCACGTCGTGGGGTATCCACGACATGGTGGAGCTGGAGCGGCGGGGCATCCCGACCGTGCTGTTCACGTCCAAGACGTTCGTGCACGACGCCGAGCGCAGCGCGGCCACCTTCGGGCTGCCGGGGCTGCCCATCGCCGTGGTGCCCCTGCCGTTCACGAACCAGCGGCCGGAAGCCGTGCACGCGATGGCGGAGGAGGCGATCGAGCAGGTGCTCGCGGGGCTCACGCGGCCGGTGGAGCAGCCCGCGGTAAGAGAGCGCGCCGCCGCTGACGAGCGGCTCGCCTACGACGGTGAGGATCTGCTCGCCGCGCTCTCCGCCATGAACGTGGACTTCATCAAGCGCGGCTGGTCGGACGGCTTTCCGCTGGTGGCGCCCACCGAGCGCGCGGTGACGGCGATGCTCGCGGGGACGAAGCGCGCGCCCGACGAGGTGGTGTGCACGCTGGAGCCGGGCTTCGGCCTCGCCACCGTACGCGCGCTCGCGGTCAACGCGGTGATGGCGGGCTGCCTGCCCGCGCACCTGCCGTTTCTCATCGCCGCCGTGCGGGCGCTCGCGGAGCCGAAGATGTACATCCGCAACAAGGCCATGTCCACGGGGCCGCACGCGCCGCTCGTGCTCGTCAACGGACCGAAGGGACGCGTGGCCAACATCAACTCCGGCATGTGCGCGCTCGGCCCCGGCGCGCCCTCGGCGGCGAACACGGCGATCGGACGCGCGCTGCGGCTGGTCATGATGAACGTCGGCCACACGTACGTGGGCAGCTCCGACATGGACACCATCGGCTCGCCACTGAAGTACAGCCTGTGCTGCGCGGAGAACGAAAAGGAGAGCCCGTGGGAGCCGTATCACGTCACGCGCGGCTATGCGCGCGACGCGAGCACGGTCACCGTCCATTTCGTGTACGGCATGTGCGAGCTGCACGACTTCCGCTCCACGAGTCCTCGAGATCTCATCGACGTCTTCGCCACCGCCGCCACCAACGTGGCGCAAGTGGGTACCGGGCTGTGGCTCATCGGCCGGCGCGCCGATCCCCGCACGAAGACCCAGGAGAAGGAGCACAACCCGCTGTTCATCTGTCCGGAGCACGCCGACATCTTTGCCAAGGCGGGATGGGGGCGCTCGCACATCCAGGAGGCGCTCTACCGCGCGGCCCGGCTGCCCTTTCGCACCATGATGCTCAACAAGGAGCCGAAGGCGATGGCGGCCGCCCACCCGGAGCTGGGCTGGATGGCCGATCACCCTGACCTGCCCGTGCCCATCGTCGAGGATCCGACGTGCTTCGACATCGCGGTGGTGGGCGGCGCCGCCGGGCGCGGGGCGTATTTCTACGGGGCCGGGGAGCCCGTGACCATGCCAGTGGACGAATGACATTCTGAGGGGCATGATGCTTTCGTTCGCAGCACCACCGTGGGCGCTGATCCTTGCCGGAGGTGACGGATCCCGGCTCCGTGGCCTGACGAGCCAGATCAGCGGCGATCCGCGACCCAAGCAGTTCTGCCCGATCGTCGATGGCGAGACGCTGCTCGACCGCACACGCCGTCGCGTCGATCTCCTGACCCGCGCCGACCAACAGGTGGTGGTCGTCAGCCGGCCGCATGAGCCGTCCTATCGCGATCTCGCGCAGGAGCTCGCCCCCGACCGGCTCGTCGTACAGCCTTCGAACGTCGGCACCGGTCCGGGGGTGCTTTATCCGCTCCTGCGCATCCAGCGGCTGGCCGGCAACGTGCTCGTTGCAATCTTTCCCTCCGATCACTACGTTTCCGCCGCCGCCGCGTTCATCGCCCTGGCCGCTGGACGATGAGGTGGGCTATCCCGTCCTCCGCTTCTGGGAGAAGCCAACCCTGGCGCTGGCCGAACGCCTGCTCCGCGTGGGCGC
>CAYQQT010000140.1:0-2235 GCA_964419375.1 uncultured bacterium | reverse complement strand
CATCCCGAGCGTGTGGCGGCGACCATTCGGCGAACGGGCGGGCGGCCGGGCTGGCTCGACCTCGTGGAGCTGTCCGCTGCCGGCTGAGATGCCGATCATCGTGGTGGTGGAGGACGACACCGAAACGCGGCAGGCGCTGGGGGAGATTCTCACCGCCCTCGTTCCCGCCTCCCGGATCTTGATGAGCGAGTCGGGCGAAGCGGGCCTCGAGCTCATCCGCCGCACCCGTCCCAGCGTCGTGCTCCTCGATCTCAACCTGCGTGGCATCCACGGCTTCGAGTTCGCCGATCGCCTGCGCGGCCTGAACGTCGGCCCAGGGCCGCCCATCGTCGCATTGACCGGAGATCTGAGCCCGGCTACGTTGATGAGGGCCGAGGCGCTGGGGTTCGCCGGCTTCTTGCACAAGCCGGCCGACATCGACCGGCTCGAAACGGTGCTCCGGCCTTTTCTGAGCAACCTGAGTCCCAACTGACGGCGGGGGGAGGCAACGTGGACGTTCGCGCGCGGGGCGCGGTCGTGACCGGCGGCGCCAGTGGCATCGGACGCGCCATGGCGCTCGCGCTCGCCCGTGACGGCGCCCGCGTGGTCGTCGCCGACGTCGACGAGCGCGGCATGGACGACGTCGTGCGCCAGATCGGGGCGCGCGGCGGGGAAGCCGTCGCCGTGCGCACCGACGTGAGCGACCGCGCCCAGGTGGAGGCGCTCGCCGCGCGCGCCTTCGACGTCTTCGGCGGCGTGCACGTGCTCTGCAACAACGCCGGCGTCGTGACCCACGGCGGTCTGGAAGCGGCCACGCATCGCGACTGGCAGTGGGTGCTCGGCGTCAATCTCTGGGGTGTCATCCACGGCATCGAGGCCTTCGTGCCGCGCATGATCGCGCAGAAGGCGCCCGGCCACATCGTCAACACCGCCTCCATGGCGGGGCTGATCGCCACGCGCGGGCTCGGCGTCTACAACACCTCGAAGTACGCGGTGGTCGGCCTGTCGGAGACGCTCGCGAAGGACCTCAAGCCTTACCGTATCGGCGTCTCCGTCCTCTGCCCCATGGGCGTGGAGACGCAGATCCGGGCGGCGGGGCGCAACCGTCCGGAGTCCCTGAAGAACGCGCGGGAGGTCGCGGCGGAGCCGGTGGAGCTGATCGGCCGCACGCTGGCGCCGGAGACGGTGGCCGAGATGGTGATGGCCGCCATCCGCGAGGATCGCCTCTACGTCATCACGCACGACGAGGGCCTGGAGCCTCTGCGGCGCCGGTTCGAGCGCATGGAGCAGTCAATCGTCGATCGGAAGCCCTGATCGCGGCGATCTGGACCGCCCGTCCCGACGAGCTCGAGCACCTCGCCCGCGCGCTCCGCACGGCCGACGAGGTCGCGCTCGACACCGAGGGCGATAGTCTCCACCACTATCCGGAGCGGCTTTCGCTCCTGCAGCTCGGCGTGCGTGACGGCCACGTGTGGCTCGTCGATCCCCTCGCGCTGCCCGATCTCTCCGCGCTCGGGCCCGTGTTCGCCGATCCCGAGCCGCTGCTCGTGGCGCACGCCGGCGACAACGACCTCGCCATCCTCAAGCGGCGCTACGGCTTCACCTTCGCGTCGGTCTTCGATACCTCGATCGCGGCGCGCTTTCTGGGCGGACGCTCGCTCGGGCTCGACGTCCTCATCGAGACCCACCTGACCGTCACCCTGCCGCCGTCGCGCCAGAAGGACGACTGGTCGGCGCGGCCGTTGTCGCCGGCCCAGATCGAGTACGCCGCCGCCGACGTCACGCACCTGTTCGCGCTCAAGGACAAGCTGGTGGAGGCGTTGCGCGAGGCCGGCCGGCTGGCGTGGGTCACCGAGGAGTGCGCGGCCCTGGCGGCGCAGCCGGCGGTGGAGCGCGTGGTGGATCCCGACGCCTACCTGGGGCTCAAGGGCGCGCGCGATCTCACGCCACGCGACCGCGCCATCGTGCGCGCGCTGTACGAGCTGCGCGAGCAGCTCGCGCGCGCCGCCGACCGGCCACCGTTCAAGGTGCTGTCCGAAGACATCCTCATGGCGGTGGCGCGGGCGGCGCCCCGTGACGCCGCCGCCCTCGGCGAAATCAAGGGCGTCACCCCGCGCGTCATCGCGCGCTGGGGGCCCGCGATCCTCTCCGCCGTCGACAAGGCCCTCGCGCTCGAGCCCGAGCAGTGGCCGCAGCTCGAGCGGCGGCCGCGCCCGCCCTTCGTGGCGGCCGTGAGCCGGCGCATCGATCGCCTGC
>CAYQQT010000139.1:0-8366 GCA_964419375.1 uncultured bacterium | reverse complement strand
AGGCCGCGCGCCGCGACCCACTCGCGCAACGCCTCGCGCGTCGACGGGAACGCCAGCGTCTCCCAGTTGATGTCCTGCGGCTTCACCCACTCCACGAGGTCGTTCTCGTCACAGCACGTGATCGTGCCGCCGGTGACGCGGGCCTTGTACACGATGATGACGGGCGAGCCCGGGTAGGAGTAGACGTCGAGGAGACCGGTGAGCTCGACCTTGAGACCGGTCTCTTCCCATGTCTCGCGGATGGCGGCGTCGGTCACCGACTCGCCGAAATCGACGAAGCCGCCGGGGAAGGTCCACAGGCCGTGGCCCGGGTTGATGGAGCGCCGCGTGAGCAGCACGTGGCCGTCCTGCTCGGGGATCGTGCCGGCGACCACCTTGGGATTGAGATAGAACACGAAGCCACACGTCGAGCAGACGGCCTGCTCGCGCTGGTCGGGTGGCACGGGCTGCCGTGCGAGGGGCGCGGCGCAGAGCGGGCAGAAGCGGATGGTCTCCGGCGCCAGGAATCGATGGGGGTGGTCGTCGCTCACGGCGTTCAGTCTAGACCAGGGTGGAATCCTTGACACCCCTGCGCACGCGGTGTTACAAACCCCGTGCATCGTTCGCTGAGCGTCCCCACAACCCAGGAGGCCCGCATGTCACGCCGTCCCTTTGCCGTCGCCCTCGTATCGATCCTCATCGGTCTCAGTGCCCTCGCCGCCGTCACCCACGGCCAGTCGGGCGAGTACAAGATCGGCGTGCTGGAGCCGCTCACCGGGCCCCTCGCCTTCGAAGGCAAGCGCCATCTCGAGGGCTACGAGGTCATGCGGGATATCATCAACGACAACGGCGGCGTCATGGGCAAGAAGCTCGTGTTCGCCGTCGGTGATGCGACGGATCCCACCGCGGCCGCCTCGGAGGCCAACCGGCTCATCACCCGCGAGGGCGTGAAGATCGTCACCGGCACCTACTCGTCCACGCTGTGCGGGGCGGCGAGCGAGGCGGCCTCCCGCGCCAACGTCATCTACTGGGAGACCTCGTGCATCGACCCACGCTACGCCAAGCGCGGCCTCAAGAACGTCTTCCGCACGGAGATCGACGGCAGCGGCTTCGCCTGGTACAACATCGAGTTCATCGCCAAGCACCTCTCGCACCGCTTCAACATGAAGCCGAACCAGCTCAAGATCGCCTTCCTGTCCGAGGACTCTTCCTACGGCCAGGGCGTCACGGAATTCGCACGGCAGCGCGCCAAGCAGGAGTTTGGCATGCAAGAGGTGGCGATGGAGTATTACGCGTTCGCCTCCACGAACGACTTCACGCCCATCGTGGTGAAGCTCAAGCAGCTCAACCCGGACATCGTCCACCACATCGCGCGCGGCAACGACGCCGTCCTCTTCTGGCGCCAGGCCCGGGAGCAGAACTTCCAGTTCAAGGCGCTCGTGCACGCCGGCGCCACCGGCTACGGGTCCCCCGACTTCGGCAAGGCGCTCGGCGCGGATGGCAACGGGCCCTTCGTGCTCGCCGAGCCCAGCACGGGCTTCAAGATCGAAGGGCTCAAGCCGGAGGCCCAGAAGCTCGAGCGCGCCTTCGTGGAGGCCATCAAGAAGCGTACGGGGGCGGAGCCGTACGCCAGCCACCGCCTCGCCGGCCCCGGCCTCTGGCTGCTCAAGCTCGTCCTCGACCAGGCCAAGAGCGACGACATCGACAAGTTCCGCACCGCCGTGCTGTCGCTGGACATCCCGGTGGGCTCCATGCTGAACGGGTGGGGCGTGAAGTTCGCGGAGAACGGCCAGAACGCCAACGAGCGCGTGCAGCACTACATGCTGCAGTGGCAGAACGGCCAGATGATGACGGTGTGGCCGGAGGAGTTCACGACGGCGCGAGGGAAGTGGATCCCCCTCGGCGCCTGGGATCAGCGCAAGTAACGCGGGCCCGCGCCCATAGACGTCCTCGCGCAGCTCGGCGTCTCCACGATCCTGCTCGGGGGGATCTACGCCCTCATCGCGATCGGCCTCACGCTGATCTTCGGGATCATGCGCGTGGTGAACTTCGCCCACGGCGAGTTCCTCATGCTCGGCATGTACCTGGCATTCTGGGCCTTCACGCTCTTCGGGACCGATCCCTACCTCGTGCTCGTCGTGGCCATCCCCATCTTCTTCGCGATGGGCCTGCTCGTGTACGTCCTCGTCATGAAGGGCATCATCCACGCCTCCCACAACGTCCAGATCTTCACCACGGTGGGGCTGTCCATCCTGCTCCAGAACGTGGCGCTGGTGGCGTGGACGGGTGACTTCCGCTTCGTGCGGCCGTGGCACTCCTCGCAGATCCTTCGCCTCGGGGCCACCGCCTTCAACCTGTCGCAGATCGTCGCCTTCGCCATCGCGGTCGGCCTCACCATCGCCCTCTTCGCCTTCATGAAGTGGACGCACACGGGCCGCGTCATGCGGGCCACCGCGCAGGACCGTGACGCCGCCATCCTCATGGGCATCGACACCGACCGCATCTACCGCCTGACCTTCGCCCTCGGCATCGCCGCCGTGGGCGCGGCGGGCGTGCTCGTGTCCCCCCTCTACTCCGTGTACCCGACGGCGGGGCTGCAGTTCGTCCTGCTCTCCTACGTGGTGGTGGTGCTGGGCGGCCTCGGCGACATGGTGGGCGCGCTCATCGGCAGCCTCATCGTGGCCGCGGTGGAGGTCGTCGGCACCTACTTCATCGGCAGCGCGTGGAAGGAAGTCCTCTACTTCCTCCTCTTCATCGGCGTGCTCGTCTTCCGCCCCGCCGGCCTCTTCGGCCAGCGCGGCGCCGAGACCCTCGGCGCATGATCGCGCGCGCGTGGAAGCAGCACTGGGGCGCACTCGTCATCTTCGGCGCCGCCGCCCTCTTCCCCATCCTCGTGCGCGACGCCTTCTTCCTCGACAGCCTCGTCATCGTGCTCATGTGGGGCGCGCTGTCGGCGGCGTGGAACATCGCGGGCGGCTACGCGGGCCAGGTCTCCCTCGGACACGCCTCGTTCTTCGGCATCGGCGCGTACTCCGCGGCGCTGGTGACCACGCGCTTTCAGCAGACGCCGTGGCTCGGCATGATCATCGGCGTCGTCATCTCCATCGGCGCCGGCTTCATGATCGGCTACCTGTCGAACCGTCTCAAGGGGCCGTACTTCGCCCTCGCCACCATCGCCTTCTCGCAGGTGCTGCTCATCCTCGCCAGCCGCTGGCGCGGCTTCACGGCAGGCTCCGAGGGCATCCCCGTCCCCTTTCGCCCCGGCTTTGCCACCCTCGGCCTCGGTCATGTGGCGTGGGTGTACCTCGCGCTCACCGTCTCGGTCCTCTACTACGCGATCCAGATCTATCTCGAGCACTCACGGTTCGGCTACCAGCTCGCGGGCGTGCGGGAAGACGAGGACGCGGCGGAGGCGCTCGGCATCGCCAGCCGCCGGCTGAAGGTGATCGCCGTCGCCGTGAGCGCCGCCCTCACCTCCGTGGTGGGCACGCTGTGGGCGCAGTACATCGGCTTCGTGGATCCGTTCTACGTCTTCTCGGTCGACCTCTCCATCAAGTTCGCGCTCAACGCCATCATCGGCGGCGTGGGCACCGCGCTCGGGCCCTTCCTGGGCTCCATCCTCATCACGTCGCTGGAGACGTACCTGCGCGCGACGTTCGCCGGCGTGGCGAGCGGCTTCACGGGCATCTACCTGATCATCTACGGCGCCTTGCTCATCGTGGTCGTCCGCTTCGTGCCCGAAGGGCTGGCGGGGATCGCGGGACGGCTGCGCGCGCGGAGTGCCCGTGCTCACGCTTGAGCACGTCACCAAGCGCTTCGGCGGCCTCACCGCCGTGGGCGACGTGAGCCTGGAGGTGCGCGCGGGCGATCTCCTCGGCATCATCGGCCCCAACGGCGCCGGCAAGACCACGCTGTTCAACGTGATCTCGGGGTACTACCGTCCGGAGGAAGGCCGCATCGTCTTCGAAGGCAGCGACATCACGGGGCGGGCGCCGCACACCATCTCGCGCCTCGGCCTCACGCGCACGTTCCAGATGGTGAAGCCCTTCGGCAATCTCTCCGTCGCCGACAACGTGATGATCGGCGCCCTCACCCGCCTGAAATCCACCCGCGACGCGCGGGCGGAGGCCGGGCGCGTGATCGACATCTGCGGGCTCGGCCCCCACACCACGGCGCGCGCGAAGGCGCTGCCCGTCGCGCTGCGCAAGCGGCTGGAAGTGGCGCGCGCGCTCGCCACCAAGCCGCGACTCCTCCTCCTCGACGAAGTGATGGCAGGCCTGAATCCGTCCGAGCTGGCCGGCATCATCGAGCTCGTGAAGCGGCTGCACGCCGAAGGCGTCACGCTCATCGTGATCGAGCACATCATGGCGGCCATGATGCGGCTGGCGCAGCGCATCGTGATGCTCCACCACGGCGAGCTGCTCGCGCAGGGCACGCCCGCGGAGGTGTCGAGCGACCGGCGTGTCATCGACGCCTACCTCGGCGAGGAGTTCGTCCTTGCTGACGCTTGAGGGGATCGACGCCTACTACGGCGACCTCCAGGCGCTCTTCTCCGTGTCGCTCACCGTGCCCGAGGGCAAGATCTTCGCCCTCGTCGGCGCCAACGCCGCCGGCAAGACCACGACCATCAAGACCGTGTCCGGGCTCGTGGCTCCGCGCCGCGGCCGCATCACCTTCGACGGAAAGGATCTCTCGAGCGTGCCCGCGCACCGGCGCGTCGACCTCGGCATCGTGCAGGTGCCCGAAGGCCGCCGGCTCTTTCCCTTCATGAGCGTCGCGGAGAACCTGCTGCTCGGCGCCCACGCCGGTCGCGCCCGCCCCGAGCGGGAGGCCACGCTGAAGTACGTCTACTCCCTCTTCCCCGTCCTCGAGCAGCGGGGAACCCAGCTCGCGGGCTCCCTGTCAGGTGGCGAGCAGCAGATGTGCGCCATCGGCCGCGCGCTGATGGCGCGCCCCCGCCTGCTGATGCTGGACGAGCCCACGCTCGGGCTGGCGCCCGTGCTGGTGGGAAAGATCTTCGAGACCGTCCGCACCATCAACGCCAGCGGAGTCACCATCGTGCTGGTGGAGCAGAATGTCCGCCAGGCGCTCACCATCGCCGACCGCGCGTGCGTGCTCGAGTCCGGCAAGCTCGTCCTCGAAGGCGTTGGCCGGGAGCTGCTGGGCGACGACCGGCTGAAGCGCGCGTACCTGGGGCTGTAGCGGCAGCTCTGCACGTGCATGAGCTGGCTGCGTCAGATCGACCGCTTCTGGCCAAGCGAGTTCGGCCTCGGCGCCGATAACTCAGAGCCGACCGCTTGAATATTTGCGGGCGGGCCGATCCTGAGTCACACCTGCGCAGCGTCGCCGGCACCTCGGCAGGCACGATCTCGCGTCTGAAGCGAGCGCTTCGGCCCTACCTCGCCTCGCCGGTGATCTTGCCCCGCACGGTGAGGTCCGGTGTGCTCGCGCGCTCGTCGTCGGCGGGCCCGGCGAGCGCGATCGTGAGCGGGGCGGGCCCCTGGCGATCGAACGCCACCACCGTCCACGCCGGCCCCGGGCCGCCCTCCTGCTTGACGTACTGACGCACGTCGGGCGCGTACCACAGGTAATAATCCGTCCGCCGGTGGCGTCGCTCGTTCAAGAACGCGAACGCGATCTTGAAGGTCTCCAGGGACCGTCCGGCCACCGTGAGCGTCTCGACGCTCTCGACCCTGTAGCTGTGCGTGGCAGGCACGCCGCCGGCAGGCGTGTTGTGGCTACGGAAGTGACCGCGCGCGGATCGGTCAACGATATTCAATGGTATAAGGTGGCTCCATGAAGATCGATCTGAAGCGACTCGAACAGTCCATGGACGAGCTGGGACGGGTGGGCGCCACCGAGCGCGGCGGCCTCACGCGGCTGGCTCTCAGTGACGAGGACCGGCAGGGGCGCGACCTGCTCGTGCGCTGGATGCGCGAGGCGGGATTGCGCGTGAGCGTGGACCAGATGGGCAACATCTTCGGCGAGCGCGCGGGCACCGCCGCCCTGCCCCCCGTCATGATGGGCTCGCACGCGGACTCGGTGCCCACCGGCGGCAAGTACGACGGCCAGCTCGGCGTGCTGTGCGGCCTGGAGGCCATCCGCACGCTGAACGACCACAAGGTGCGCACGCGCCATCCGGTAACGCTGGTGATCTTCACCAACGAGGAAGGCGCGCGTTTTCAGCCGGCGATGATCGCCAGCGGCGTGATGGCGGGCAAGATCGCGCTCGAGGACGCCTACAACGCGCGCGACAAGGACGGCCTACGGCTGGTCGACGAGCTGGAGCGCATCGGCTATCTCGGCAGCGAGCCCTGCGTGCCCCGGCCGCTGCGCGCCTACCTCGAGCTGCACATCGAGCAGGGCCCGGTCCTCGAGGAGGAAGGGCTCTCCGTGGGCGTGGTGGAGGGCATCGTCGCCATCGCGTGGTCGCGCCTGACCATGCACGGGGTCCAGGACCACGCCGGCCCCACGCCCATGCGCATCCGCCACGACGCGCTCGTCGCCGCCGCCGACGTCGTGACCGGCGTGCGGCGTATCGCGCGCGACATCGGCGGCGACCTCGTCACCACGGTCGGCAACCTCACCGTCCACCCGAACATCGTCAACGCCATTCCGGGCAAGGTCACGATGTCCATCGACATGCGCGATCCGAAGAGCGACACCCTCGACCGCGCGCAGCCGATGCTGGACGCCGTCGTCCGCGACGCGTGCGAGCGCGAAGGCGTGCGCTACGAGCTGGAGCACTACTGGAGGATGCCGTACACGCCGTTCGCGCCCGAGGTGGTGGACGCGGTGGAGCGCGCGGCCGAGGCCAGCGGCGGCAGCCACCGGCGCATCCGGTCCGGCGCCGGACACGACGCCCAGTACATGGCGGCCATCGCACCCGCGGGCATGATCTTCGTGCCGTCGCACGACGGGCGGAGTCACTGCGAAGAGGAATTCACCGCCATTGCCGACATCGAAGCCGGCGCCAATACCCTCTTCCTCACCATGCTCGATCTCGCCGGGCGCGCCTGACGCCGCCCGCCCGTCACACCAGAGGCGGCAGCGCAACCCCGGTCGGCTCAGGAACGCGTGCTGGGCGTGGCGGCGACGGTCGCCGCGCCGGACGTGTCGCCGCGGATGATCGGATGACGCGAACAGTCACCGTCTGCGAGGCGCAGTCGCACCACTCCGCCAGATCCAGCGCGGAGCGATGCGCCGCGAGCCAACGGAACACCGCGAGCACCGTCATGCCGGCCACCGTCCCTATCGCGCCCGCGCGCACGCTCGACGGCGGCAGTGTGAACCGCAGCAGCGCCGCGGCAAGGAAGGCGATGGCCAGGACTACGTAGAGGCCGCGCCAGCGCAGTGGCGCAGGCGTCCGTCCTGCCGTCGTGTCACGCCTCGTTCCCGCCGTCGGGTCACACATGCCGCCCTCCTTGCTCCAAGGATGACAGGCGCGGTATCAAAGCGCCGACAAGACAGGCGCCCGGAGCGTAAAAATGGAGTAAAAGTCCGGCGCGGCGCACCGCGCCCGACACAAATGCGCTTAGAGTCGCTCGTATGCGCATGGCACTGATCAAACGCTGGCTGGTGGGCCGCCCGATGCCGCTCGCGCAGGCGCGTCACGAGCGCCTCAGCAACACGGTGGCGCTGGCCGTCTTCGCATCGGATCCCTTGTCGTCGGTCGCCTACGCCACCGAGGAGATTCTGTTCGTGCTCGTGCTCGCCGGCTCCGCCGCGCTGAGCTACTCGTTGCCCATCGCGCTCGGGATCGCGGTGCTGCTGGCGATGGTGGTCACGTCATACCGTCAGACCGTGAAGGCGTACCCGCAGGGTGGCGGCGCGTACCTCGTGGCCCGCGACAACCTGGGCGTGCTTCCCGCGCTCACGGCCGCCGCCGCCCTCTTGACCGACTACGTCCTCACCGTCGCCGTCTCAGTCACCGCCGGTATCTCGGCACTGACCTCCGCCGTCCCCGCGCTGCTTCCCTTCCAGATCCCGCTGTGCGTGCTGTCGATCGTCATCATTGCGACGGGGAACCTGCGTGGTGTCCGCGAGTCAGGCAAGCTCTTCGCGGCGCCGACGTACTTCTTCGTGGTGAGCATCCTCGGGCTCGTCGTCTACGGCCTCCTCGGCACCGTGCTCGGCTGGCAGCGCGAGGCGCCGTACGAGCCGCATCCTCCGGGCCTGGAAGGCATTGGCCTCTTCCTGCTGCTACGCGCGTTTGCCGCAGGCTGCACCGCGCTCACCGGCGTCGAAGCCGTGTCCAATGGGGTGCCCGCGCTCACGCCGCCCGAAGGCCGCAACGCGCAGACGGTGCTGACGTGGCTGGGCGCGCTCTCGATCGTGATGTTCCTCGGCATCACGTATCTCGCCTACGACTTCGGCATCGTCCCCGG
>CAYQQT010000138.1:2621-8438 GCA_964419375.1 uncultured bacterium | reverse complement strand
AGCGCGAGGCCTGGAAGTCGAGCATGGACAGCATCGCTTCCAGCAGCGAGGTGTGCACCCACGTGCCCTCGCCCGTGCGCTCGCGCTCGAGGAGCGCCACGAGGATGCCCTGCGCGAGCAGGAGACCCGAGCACAGGTCGGCGATGGGAATGCCGACGCGCACCGGTCCCTGGCCCGGAATGCCGGTGATGGACATCAGCCCGCCCATGCCCTGCGCGATCTGGTCGACCCCGGGCCGGTCGCGATACGGGCCGCTCTGACCGAAGCCGGAGATGCTGCCGTAGATGAGCCGCGGGTTGATCGGGCGCAGGCTCTCGTAGTCGATGCCCAGTCGCCGCTTCACGTCCGGCCGGTAGTTCTCGACCAGGACGTCGGCATCGCGCACCAGCCGCTTGAGGATGGCCACGCCCTCGGCATCGCGCAGGTTGAGCGTCAGGGCGCGCTTGTTGCGGTGCAGGTTCTGGAAGTCGAACCCGTGACGATTGCCGCCCATGCCATCGCCGCCGCGTCCGCCCGGCATCTCGATCTTGATGGCGTCGGCGCCCCAGTCGACGAGCTGACGCACGCACGTCGGGCCCGCGCGCGCCCGCGTGAGATCGAGGACTTTGAACCGCGCCAGCGGAAGCGATCCGTTGTTCGCCATGGCGATGGGCATCATACCCCTCCAGCAGGCTGCCGAAAAGCGCGCAGGGCGCTCAAAAATGCTCAGATCCTAGGCGGCGAGGAGCTCGCGACTGAGGCGTGGCCCTGCCACGTCGCAGGGAGCGAGCGACGAGCCAACGACGGAGATGGGCGTTTTTCAGCGCCCTGCCCGGGCGGCGGGCAGGCGCGCGGGGTCGAAGGGGCGGAGATCCACCGACGAGGCCGCGCCGTCGGTGATCAGCTCGGCGAGGGCAAGACCGGTGGCGGGCGCGTTCAGCATCCCCCACGGACCGTGGCCGGTCGCCACGTAGGCGCCCGCGACGCCGGGGACGCAGCCGATGATCGGCAGGCCGTCGTCGGTGACGGGACGGTAGCAGGCCTGCCGGCGCGCAATGTGCGCGGCGGCCAGCGTGGTGGAGACGCGGCCCGCGGCTCGCGCGAGCGTCTGGCAGGCGTCGTCGCTCACCGCCACGTCGTCCGGTGAGTCCGGCAGCGGCGTGGGATCGGACACGCCGCACACGTACACCTCGCCGTCCGGCCGCGGGAAGATCTCGGGATCCAGGTGGCGGCCGTCCGCCGTGCGGTAGTCGACGAAGAGCGCGTGCGCGGGCACGCCGGGCGCGGCGAGCGTGATGCTGAAGCTTTTCAGGCCGCCGACTGTCGGCAGCGGCAGCGTGCCGCCGACGCGATTCGTCCACGGACCCATGGCGACGACGACGGCATCGGCCTCGACGATGTCGCCGTTCACCCTGACCCCGCGCGCGGCGGCGTCGCGCTGGACGACCTCCTCCACGATGCCGATGCGCAGCGCGGCGCCGCGCGCCCGCGCGGCGTCCAGCAGCGCGGTGGTAAAACGGGCCGGGTGAATCTGCGCCGTGGTGTCCGTGGAGCCGAGGGCGGCGGTGACGGCGCCGGCGCCATCGAGCCAGTCGGGCGCCGCCACGCGATGGCCGCCGCTCACGCTCGTGCGCTCGCGCGCGGTCATCATGAAGGTGTCCATGCGCCGGTAACCGTAGTCCGTCCCGAGCTGCCTGGCGAGGTCGGCGTGGAGGGCGAAGCTGGCCCGGGCGAGCGGACCCAGCGGCGAGTCGTCGCACCAGTCGAGGGCGAGGAATCCACCGGACTTGCCGGAGGCGGCGCACGCGACGCCCGAGCGCTCGACCACGGTGACCGCGACGCCGCGGCGGGACAGGAAGTACGCCACGGCGGCGCCGATGACCCCGGCGCCGCAGACGACGACGTGCCGCGGGGACGTCACGACGCCCGGGTCACCACGAGACCTGGTCGGCGCCGGGGACGACCACCCGGTTGTAGCGCTCGCGCGACTCACCGAGCGGCACGGTGGCGTCGAAGCCCATCTTCGACGAATGGCGGTGCACGGGGGCGGAGGGATCGAGGGGCGCGCCCACCATGGTCGGGAAGATCTGCACGTCGATGCTCGGCTGGCAGCGCGTGTACAGGGCCCACAGCACCTGGTCGAGATCGCGCACGTTGACGTCCTGGTCGACCACGATGCAGTACTTGGCCTGCGGCGCGCCGGCGGTAGGCCCCAGCACGCTGAGGATGACGTTGCGCGCCTCGTACGCCAGCCGCTTCTTGATGGCGACGACGGCGATGTAATACGGACCGATGGCGTGCACGTCGACGACTTCCGGGCACGCGAGCTGGGCCATGCGCTTGATCGACTCGCAGATGGCCGGCCACGCCTGCACGTGGTTGTCGGTGGTGGGCATGCCGGTGAGCGCCGTCTGGTACATCGCGTCGCGCCGCATCGTGATCGCGCTCACCTCGAAGACGTGACGATCGCCGAGCAGACCATACGTCCCCGCCACCTCGCCGAAGGGGCCCTCGGGCTCGCGCACCTTGGGCAGGAAATGCCCCTCGACGACGATCTCGGCGTCCGCGGGCACGTCGGCGTCGACCGTCTTGCACGCGACGAGGTCGATGGGCCGGCCCGCGAGCGCGCCCGCCACGCCGAGCTTTTCCTGCGAGTGCGGGATCTTGGCCTGCGAGCCGAGGTCGACGAAGGGGCCGGCGCCGAGCACCACCGCCACGCCGAAGCGCTCGCCGCGGTCTTCCGCCTTGAGCACGGCGCGACCCACGCGACGCTCCGCCGGCATGTTGACGCCGAACTTCCGCGGCCCCTTGAGCTGCATGCGCTGCAGGCCGACGCCGAGTACGCCGGTTTCCGGATCGCGTCCGAACATCACGCCCGCGGTGAGGTAGCGGCCGGCGTCCAGCTCCGAATGCACGACGATCGGCAGCTGCGTGCAGTCGGCCTCGTCGCCGGTGAGCACGATCTCCTGGCACGCCCCGCTCGACACGCGGCGCGGGGCGATCGGCTTGCGCACGGCCTCGCCGTACCGGTCGACCACGTCGCCGATGCGGCAGCCGAGCGCGACGGGCAGGCGTGCCATGGTGCCGTAGAGGCCCGCCGCCAGCTTCCAGCCCGGGTGACCGGTGACGTTCTCGAAGACGAACGCGGGGCCGAAGGTGTCCGACGACTTGCGCACGTAGGCGGCGATCTCGAACTCGGGGCTGACGGGCTTGTCGACGCGCACGAGCTGATCGGCGCGCGCGAGGGCTTCGAGGTACGCGCGGAAGTCTGACATGCGGCGTATCTTACACGCGTTGAGCGAGCATACCTCCGGCTCCATCGGTGACGGCGTGCGGCGGCGCGAGGACGCGCGCTTCCTGGTCGGCCGCGGCCGCTACGTCACCGATCTGCCGTTCGAGTCGGCGCTGCACGTGGTGATCGTGCGCAGCCCGCACGCTCATGCGCGTATCGCCGGCGTCGACGCGGCCGCGGCCCGCGCGCTGCCCGGCGTGCACGGCGTCTTCGTGCTCGACGATCTCCCCGAGCTGCGCGGCGCACTGCCGCCGCCCGTCGTTCCCGCCGTCACCGTGCAGCCCCATCGCCAGTCCGCGCTCGCCGACGGCGTGGTGCGCTTCGTGGGAGAGCCGGTGGCCGTGGTGGTGGCCGGCGATCCGTATCGAGCGACCGATGCCGCCGAGGCCGTCCGCGTCGAGTACGAGCCGCTGCCGGCCGTCCTCGATCCCGAGCAGGCGGTGATGCCGGGCGCGCCGAGCGTGCACGCGCATTGGGGAACGAACGTCGCCGCTTCCGTCGCGCTGGAGACGGGCGACGTCGACGGCGCGATCGCGGGCGCCCTGGTCGTCGTCACCCGGCGCTTCCGCTGCGGCCGTGTCACCGCGCTGCCACTCGAGCCGCGCGCGGTGGCCGCGCGCTGGGATCCCGCGACACCGCTTCTTCATCTGTGGTCCAGCGCGCAGATGCCGTACGTGGTGCGACAACGGGTGGCCGACGCGCTCGCGCTTCCGCTGGAAAGCGTGCGCGTCACGGCCCCGGACGTCGGCGGCGGCTTCGGCACCAAGGGGCCCGTCTATCCCGAGGAGCTCATCGTCGCCGCGCTCGCGCGCCGGCTGGGCGCCGCCGTACGGTGGACCGACACGCGGCGCGACAGCTTTCTGAGCACGGCGCACGCCGGAGACCAGGTGCACACCGCGACGCTGGCTCTCGACCGCGACGGGCGCATCCTGGCGCTCGCCGACGACTTCCTCATCGACGCCGGCGCCTACCTACCGCGGGGCGCCGTCGTTGCTAACGTCACGGCCACGCATCTGGTCGGCCTCTATCGTCTGCCGGCCTATCGCTGCCGCGGACGCATCGTGGTCACCCACAAGGTGCCGAGCGCGCCCTACCGCGGCGCCGGGCGCACGCAGGCCGTGTTCGTGGCCGAGCGGCTGATGGACATCGCGGCGCGCGAGCTGAAGCTGGATCCTGTCGAGCTCCGCCGGCGCAACCTGATCAGCGGCGACGCCATGCCGTATCGCAGGGATCTGCCATACCGCGACGGCATGCCGATCGTCCACGATTCTGGCGACTACCCGGCGCTGCTGGAGACCGCGGTCACGCGGGCCGGCTATGACGCGTTTCGTAAGCGCCAGGAATCCGCGCGAGGGCAAGGACGTCTGCTCGGCATCGGCGTCGCCACCTACACGGAGGCGACGGGCATCGGTCCGCACGAGGGCGCGCACGTCGCCGTCGATGCCGCCGGTGGCGTGCACGTCACGGTGGGCGTCCCCTCGCAGGGGCAGGGGCACGAGACGACCCTGGGGCAGGTGTGTGCCGAGCGCCTCGGCGTGCCGCTGGGGTCGGTGACGGTGTCCGGCGGCGACACCGCGCGCTTCCCCGCCAGCAACGGGACGTACGCGAGCCGGGTGACCGTCGTCGTCGGCAACGCCGTCGCGAAGGCGGCGGAGGCCGTGAGCGAGCGCGTCCGGCACGTGGCCGGCCGCGCGCTGGAATGCGATCCCGACGACGTCGTGATCGACGCCGGCCGCGCCCACGTGCGGGGCGCGCCTGAGCCCGTGCTGGATCTGGCGGCGCTCTACACGCTCTCGCACCGCCACGACATGGTGCGGGAGCTCGGCGAGCCGGGCCTCAGCGCCACGCGCTACTACAGCCCCGACAGCGTAACGTGGGCCGCCGGCGTCCACGTGGCGACGGTGGAGATCGACAAGGACACCGGGGTGGTCACGGTGCTGTCGTATCTGGCGGCCCACGACGCCGGGCACGAGATCAATCCGCTCATCGTCGAGGGACAGACGCAGGGCGGCGCCGTGCAGGGCATCGGCATGGCGCTCGGCGAGGAGATCGTCTACGACGAGACGGGCCAGGTGCTGACCGGCACGCTGATGGACTACGCGCTGGCGCGCGCGGACAGCGTGCCGGGCATCGACGTGGCCAGCGTGGACTCGCCGTCACCATTGAACGCGCTGGGCGTGAAGGGTACCGGCGAAGGCTCCGCGGTGCCCGGACCGGCCGCCATCGCCAATGCCGTGGCGGACGCGCTCGGCAACAAGGTCGACCTCACGCAGATCCCACTACGAGCGGAAGTCATCCTCGCCGCGCTCAGGCGCTGAGGATCTTTACGCTATGGGAGTAGGTCGGCGACGGCGATGCTCCTTCCGCTGAAGGCGAGGGGAGCCACGACGTCGCGCGGCGCGAGCGATGTGACAGTGCGATACCGCCATCCGTAGACCGCCGGCGCGTCGGCAACAGGATCACGATGGACCTCGAGGACGCGGTCGACGAGGTTCACGATCCAGTAGTCCTGAATGCCGGCCCTCGCAAACAGGCTGCCTTTGTGG
>CAYQQT010000138.1:0-2521 GCA_964419375.1 uncultured bacterium | reverse complement strand
TCAGGCTCGGATTCGTCATCGAGCGATATGGACGCCTGCGTTCTCACGATCCAGCCGGGCGGCAGAACGGCTCTCAACGCATACTCGACGGTGCTCACGGCAGAGGAGTGATAGGTGCCCTTCGGCTCGGCGACGACGAGCTGGCCGCCAATGAGCTCGATGTTGTCGCCTTCGAACACTCCCAGATCAATGAGCCGGTCGTACTCGACCCGCTTCCAGCGCCGGAGCGTCAGCGCGGCTTGCGCCATATCCCCACTCTATCCGAGCGTGATGAGGCGAGCAATGACACGCGGTGGATACGTGCGCTCCGGGCCGCGCGACCGTCCGCGCCGCCGGCGCCCGGCCGGGCGTATACTCCCCGGCCGTGGGGGAACGCACGTCCCCGCAGGAGGTGTCGTGATGCTCGACGTTCCGTTCCGCTCCGCGCGGCAGCTCGCCGCCGACGTCCGCAAGAAGAAGATCGGCTGTGTCGAGCTGCTCGAGATCTATCTCGCCCGCGTCGACAAGCACGACGGCACGCTGAACGCGGTCGTCGTGCGCGACTTCGAGCGTGCGCGTAGGCGCGCGCGCGCCGCCGATCGCGCGCTCAGCCGCGGCGACGTGTGGGGGCCGCTGCACGGCGTTCCCATGACCGTGAAGGAGTCCTACGACGTGGCGGGCCTGCCCACGACGTGGGGCGTGCCGGCGTACAAGGGCAACATCGCGACGAAGAACGCGGTCGCGGTGGACCGCCTCCTCGGCGCCGGCGCCGTGATCTTCGGCAAGACGAACGTGCCGCTCTACCTCGCCGACTGGCAGACCTTCAACGCCATCTACGGCACGACGAACAATCCCTGGGATGTGACGCGCGCGCCCGGCGGCTCGTCCGGCGGCGCGGCGGCCGCCCTTGCGGCGGGGCTCACGGCGCTGGAGGCCGGCAGCGACATCGGCTCCTCCATCCGCAACCCCGCGCACTTCTGCGGCGTCTACGGCCACAAGCCGACGTGGGGCATCGTGCCGCGCACGGGCCAGGCGCTCCCGTGGCAGACGGCGCCCGTCGACATCGACGTGGTGGGGCCGCTCGCGCGCAGCGCCGGCGACCTCGCCCTCGCGCTCTCGGTCATGGCGGGGCCGGACGCGATCGAGGCGGCGGGCTGGCAGCTGCGGCTGCGCGCGCCGAAGCAGAAGCGCCTGCGCGACTTCAAGGTGGCGCTCATGCTCGACGCGCCGGGGTTCCCGGTGGATCGCGACGTGACGGATCGGTTCCAGGCGCTCGGCGACTTCCTGGGCCGGCAGAAGGCGAAGGTGGACGACCGTGCGCGCCCCGCCGTCGACACCGCCGAAGCCTGGCGCGTGTACACCCGGCTCCTGCGCGCGGCGACGTCGGATCGCCAGAGCGATGCCGACTTCGAAAGAAATCTCGCGATCGCCCGGGCGCTGGCGCCCGACGACGAGAGCTACTACGCGCGCGCCACGCGCGCGGCGGTGCTGTCACACCGCGACTGGCTCGCCGCCAACGAGGCGCGCCACCGCATGCGGCTGGCCTGGGCGGACTTCTTCACCAGGTACGACGTGCTGCTGTGCCCCGTCGCCGGCAGCGCCGCCTTCCCGCACGACCAGCAGGGCGAGCGTCACGAGCGCATGCTGACCGTCAACGGCAAGCGCGTGCCCGTGACCGATCACCTGTTCTGGGCGGGGTACACGGGCGTGTCCTATCTGCCGTCCACCGCCGCCCCGTGCGGGTTCACGCCGGCCGGTCTGCCCGTGGGAGTGCAGATCGTCGGACCGCAGTACGGCGATCTCACGTGCCTGGCCTTCGCGCGGCTGCTCGAGCGCGACTTCCAGGCTTTCGTGCCGCCGCCGGCCTACGTGTGATCAGTGGTGTCTCCATCCGTGGACATTGATCCTCTCCGCGCGGCGCGATAGCCTCGCCGCATGACGATGTATCCGGTGCGGACGCGGCGATGGACGCGCCTCGAATACGACCGGCTGGTCGATTTCGGCGTCCTGCGGGAGGACGAGCCGGTCGAGCTGCTGGGTGGCCAGATGATCGTGGCCGAGCCGAAGGGCAGTCGGCACTCGACGGCTGTCGGCCTCACAGCCGATGCGCTGCGTGCGGCGTTTGGTGCAGGCTGGGTCATCCGTATGCAGGAGCCCGTTGCCCTCGACGATGAGTCGGAGCCGGAGCCGGACGTCGTCGTCGTGCCCGGACAGCATCGTCATTACCTCGACTCGCATCCGGCACGCCCGGCGCTCGTGGTCGAGATCGCCGAAAGTAGCCTCGCCTTCGACCGTCGCTTCAAGAGCGGCCTGTACGCCCGCGCCGGGGTGGCCGACTACTGGATCGTCAATGTGGTCGACGACGTGGTCGAAGTCCACCGAGGGCCCGTACCCGATCTCACCGGCGAGTTCGGCTGGCGCTACTGGAACGTCGACACCTTCCGCGCCGGCTCGTGGATCTCTCCCCTCTGGCGCCCGGACGTCACGGTCGCCGTCGCAGAGCTGCTGCCCTAGTTGAATCGGGGCCTCGAAGGCCCCCGGG
>CAYQQT010000137.1:3346-8447 GCA_964419375.1 uncultured bacterium | reverse complement strand
CAAGCCGGGCACCCAACCTCCTATACAATGATGCGTTTGCCGCCCTTCGAGTACCTGTCGCCGCGCACCGTGGGCGATGCCGTGAAGTACCTGACCGACCGCGGGCCGGAGGCCATGATCGTGGCGGGCGGGACCGACCTCTACCCCAACATGAAGCGGCGGCAGTTCGAGCCGAAGGCGCTGGTGGGCCTGCGCTCGATCCGGGAGCTGACCGGCGTGCGAGGCGACAGCGCACATGGCGTGATTCTGGGGGCGGGAACGACGCTGTCCGCCGTGGCGCGCCACGCCGAGGTCGCGCGTCATTATCCCGCGCTCGCCACCGCCGCCGGGCTCGTGTCCTCACCGCAGCTTCGCAACATGGGGACGATCGGCGGCAACATCTGCGTCGACACGCGTTGCAATTACTATAACCAGACGTACGACTGGCGTAAGGCGGTCGGCTTCTGCATGAAGAAGGACGGCGACATCTGTCTCGTCGCCCCCCGCAGCTCGCGCTGCTGGGCGGTGTCGTCGTCCGACACCGCGCCCGTCCTGTGGGCGCTCGGCGCCAGCCTCCGCCTCGCGGGACCGGCAGGCGAGCGGACGATCCCGGTGTCGGCGATGTTCCGCGACGACGGCATCGACTATCTCGCCAAGCGCTCCGACGAGATCGTGACGGAGATCGTCCTGCCGCCCGCGCAAGGGTGGCGGTCGGCGTACCTCAAGCTCCGCCGGCGCGGCTCGTTCGACTTCCCGGTGCTCGGTGTCGCCGTCGGCGCGCGGCTGGAGAACGGGGTCGTGCGCGAGGCGCGCATCGTCCTCGGCGCGGTGGCCTCCCAGCCACGCGAGGCGACGGCGGCCGCCGCCATGCTCATCGGCGAGCGGCTCACGACCGAGCTCATCGCGAAGGCGGCCGACGTGGCGGCCGGTCCCTCCAAGCCGCTCGACAACACGGACTTCACGCACCCGTACCGCAAGAAGCTGACGCGCGTCTACGTGGCGCGGGCGCTGGCCCGCGTGGCGGGACTGGACGCGGGGCCGTCGTCGTTCGAGGCGGGCGCGGCGTGACGTCGCTCGGCGCGCGCATCAAGTCACTGCGCCTGGAGCGCGAGCTGCAGCAGCGCCAGCTCGCGGAGAAGGCCGAGATGACGCCGAGCATGGTGTCGCAGATCGAATCGGGGCGGCTGACGCCGTCCCTGCATACCCTCGGCAAGATCGCGGCCGCGCTCGGCGTGCCCATCGCCACCCTGTTCGACGGCGAGGCCGCCGCCAGCCGCATCCAGGTGAGCCGCAAGAAGGACTATCCGGTCGTCTCCTTCGACGGCTCCTCCGAGCGCTGGTCGATCCTGGGCGCGGGGCTGTTCGAGGGCAAGATCCGCGCGGTGGTGTCCACGCTGGACGGCAAGTCGCGCGGCGTGACCACGGAGAAGGTCGTCATCAAGCCGGGGCAGATGAAGCTGTTCTACGTGCTCGACGGCAAGGTGGCGCTGCACTACAACGGCGAGCGCCAGACACTGGAGCCTGGCGACAGCGCCATGCTGGACGGCGGCTCGCCGCACGGCTGGGAGAACCTCGGAACCAAACAGGCGAGGGCGTTATGGGTGATCCTGGGCTAGTCGATTTCCGGACGGAGGCCTCGAAGTACAAGCACTGGAAGCTCAGCGTCGACGGCCGCGTGGCCACGCTGGCGATGGACGTCAAGGAGGACGGCGGGCTGCGGCCGGGCTACGAGCTGAAGCTGAACTCGTACGACCTCGGTGTGGACATCGAGCTCTACGACGCGGTGCAGCGGCTGCGCTTCGAGCACCCTGAAGTCGCCGCCGTCATCCTCACCTCCGGCAAGGAGCGCGTGTTCTGCGCCGGCGCCAACATCCGGATGCTGAGCCAGTCCACCCACGGCTGGAAGGTCAACTTCTGCAAGTTCACCAACGAGACGCGCAACGCCATCGAGGAAGCGACTGCCGAGTCACGGCAAACCTATCTTTGCTCGGTGAACGGGCCGTGCGCGGGCGGCGGCTACGAGCTGGCGCTCGCCACCGACTACATCCTCATGGCCGACGACGGCAACACGGCCGTGTCGCTTCCGGAAGTCCCCCTCCTCGCGGTGCTGCCGGGCACGGGCGGCCTCACGCGGGTGGTGGACAAGCGCCACGTGCGGCGGGATCGCGCCGACTTCTTCTGCACGGTGGAGGAAGGCGTGAAGGGCAAGCGCGCGGTGGAGTGGAATCTCGTGGACGAAGTGGTGCCGCGCTCGCGGCTCGAGGAGGCCACGCGGCAGCGTGCGAGCGAGCTCGCCGCTGGCAGCGACCGCCCGGCGCACGCGCGGGGGATTTCGCTCGTGCCGCTCGCGCGCACGATCGAGGGTGACGCGATCGCCTACGCCCACGTGCGCTGCGCCGTCGATCGGGAGCGGGGGGTGGCCGAGATCACGGTGACCGCCCCCACGGCGCCGCCCCCGGCCGATGTCGCCGGCATCCACGAGCAGGGCTGCGCGTTCTGGCCGCTGGCGGTGGCGCGGGAGCTGGACGATCTCATCCTTCACCTGCGCACCAACGAGCCCGAGATCGGCCTGTGGGTGTTCAGGACGGCGGGGAGCGCCGATCTCGTGGAGGCGTACGACCGCACGCTCGCCGCCCACGGGGACGACTGGCTCGTGCGGGAGATCCGCCTCTACCTCAAGCGGACGTTCAAGCGGATCGACGTCTCCTCGCGCTCGCTCTTCGCCCTCGTGGAGCCCGGCTCGTGCTTCACGGGCACGCTGCTCGAGCTGGCGCTCGCGGCCGACCGCTCGTACATGCTCGCGGGGGCGCGGCAGGGCGATGATCGCCCGGCGCCGGCGCTGCGCCTGACGCCGACGAACTTCGGCGCCTACCCAATGATCAACGGGCTGAGCCGCCTCGCCAGCCGCTTCCTCGCCCACCCCGGGCGCGTAGACGACCTCAAGGGCCGCATCGGCCAGGATCTCGACGCCGCCGCCGCCGACGAGGCGGGGCTCGTGACCTTCACGCCGGACGACATCGACTGGGAGGACGAGGTGCGCATCGCCATCGAGGAGCGCGCGGCCTTCTCGCCCGACGCCCTCACCGGCATGGAGGCCTCGCTGCGCTTCGGGGGGCCGGAGACGCTGGAGACTAAAATCTTCGGACGGCTGTCGGCGTGGCAGAACTGGATCTTTCAGAGGCCCAACGCCGTCGGCCCCAAGGGTGCGCTGCAGGTGTACGGCACCGGTGAGCGCAGCGATTTCGACCGGAGGAGAGTGTGATGTCGGGCATCGACTACGTCGCGCGTATCCCGAACAACGTCGGCCTCGCCGAGAACCGGCGGCTGCAGCGCGCGCTGGAGGAGTGGCAGCCGAAGTTCCTCGACTGGTGGCGCGACATGGGGCCCCTCGGCTTTCAGGGGCGCGACGTGTACCTGCGCACCGCGGTGAGCGTGGACGCGCAGGGATGGGCGCAGTTCGGGTACGTGAAGATGCCCGACTACCGCTGGGGTATCTTCCTCGCGGAGCCGGAAGCCGGCCGCACCATCGGCTTCGGCGACCACAAGGGCGCGCCCGTGTGGCCGGAGGTGCCCGGCGAGTACCGGGGGGTGCTGCGGCGTCTCATCGTGACCCAGGGCGACACCGAGCCCGCCTCCGTCGAACAGCAGCACCACCTCGGACGCACGTGCCCGTCGCTCTACGACCTGCGCAACCTGTTCCAGGTGAACGTCGAGGAAGGGCGCCACCTGTGGGCGATGGTGTACCTGCTCGACGCCTACTTCGGGCGCGACGGACGCGAGGAGTCGGAGGCCCTGCTGCAGCGCCGCTCCGGCGACGCCGACAAGCCGCGCATCCTCGGCGCCTTCAACGAGCAGACCCCGGACTGGCTGTCCTACTTCATGTTCGCGTTCTTCACGGACCGCGACGGCAAGTACCAGCTTGCCAGCCTTGCCGAGAGCGGCCTCGACCCGCTCTCGCGCACGTGCCGCTTCATGCTCACCGAAGAGGCGCACCACATGTTCGTGGGCGAGACGGGCGTGGGGCGCATCGTGCAGCGCACGTGCGAGCTCATGCGCGAGCACAAGAGCGACGACGTGCGAACGGCGGGGGGCATCGATCTCCCCACGCTGCAGAAATACCTCAACTTCCACTGCTCGGTGTCGCTCGACCTCTTCGGCTCGGAGATCTCCACGAACGCCGCGAACTTCTATACCAACGGCCTCAAGGGGCGGTTCGAGGAAGGCAAGAAAACCGACGACCATCAGCTCAAACAGGAAACGTATCCGGTGACGGCGCTCGCCGGCGGCGCGGTCGTCATACGCGAGGAGGCGGCGCTCACGTCGCTCAACGAGCGGCTGCGCGACGATTACATAGCCGACTGCGCGCGCGGCGTGGCGCGCTGGAACCAGATCGTGCAGCGCGCGTCCATCGATTTCGAGTTCACGCTGCCCCATCGCGGCTTCCACCGCGCCATCGGGCTCTTCGCCGGCACCCACGTGTCGCCGGACGGCCGCGTCGTCGCGGAGGCGGAGTGGACCGCGCGTCGCGACGAGTGGCTGCCGTCGGACGCGGACCGCGCCTACGTCATCAGCCTCATGAAGCCGGTGGTGGAGCCGGGCAAGTTCGCGAACTGGATCGCGCCGCCCCCGCGCGGCATCAACGGTCTACCCATCGACTTCGACTACGTGCGGCTGGGCTGAGGCGCCCGCCGCGAGGAGGCCATCGTGCCGAAAGTCATCACACCGAAAGGATTCGGAGCGCCCCTCGGGATGTACTCCCACGGGATGGTCGCCGTCGGCGGCGAGCTCGTCGTGGTGGCGGGGCAGGTGGGCACGACGCCGGAAGGCCGCGTGCCCGGCAATGACATCGTGAGCCAGACCCGGCAGGCGTTCGAGAACGTGCGCGCGGTGCTGCAGGCGGCGGGCGCGGGCATGGGCGACGTGATCCGGCTGCAGACGTTCCTCACACGCGCCGAGGACATTCCCGGCTTCATGAAGGCGCGTCAGGACATGTTCCCGGAGTACTTCCCCACCGGCGCCTACCCCCCCAACACCCTGCTGGTGGTCAGCCGCCTCGTCCGCCCCGACCTTCTGGTGGAAATCGAAGCGATGGCCATGCGCCGCCCGAAGCGCGCCAAGACCA
>CAYQQT010000137.1:0-3246 GCA_964419375.1 uncultured bacterium | reverse complement strand
CTGGTACCACTCTGCGCGATCGCAGCCGAGTACGCGCCACCGATGAGTGAGACGCTGAGCAACGCGATTGCAAAAGCTTTCATGGTGAACCCCCCTCGACCCAGGAAGGGAGCAACCGGGATGCCACCGACTTTCGCGAGGAGCCTGCGATGAACCCGTGGGAGGACTTACCAGCCCGCTTCAACGTCGCGTCCCACTTCGTGGATCGGCACCTGGGCGCCGGTGGCGGGGGCGCCCCCGCCTTTCTCTACGAAGACCGCGTGCTGAGGTACGCGGATGTGGCGGATCTTGCCAACCGGACCGGCAATGCCCTGCTCGAGCTGGGCGTCCGGATGGAAGACCGGGTCTTCATGCTCTGCCTCGATGCGCCGGAGTTCGTGGGGACGTTCTGGGGCGCGATCAAGATGGGCGCGGTGCCCATTCCGGTCAACACGCTCATGCGGGCCGCCGACTACCTGTATTTCCTGAACGATAGCCGTGCGAAGGTCGCCGTCGTCTCGGCGCCCCTGATGGCCGAGGTGGGCCCGGTACTGGCGCAGGCGTCGCACCTGCAGCACGTGCTCGTGGCCGGCGGCCCCGCCGGCACCCACCTGTCGTGGGAGGACCGGGTGGCCAAGGCCTCGGGCGCCCTCACCGCCGCCGACACGTCGAAGGACGACGCCGCCTTCTGGCTCTACTCCTCGGGCTCCACCGGCTTCCCCAAGGGGGCGGTACACCTGCAACACGACATGGTCGTGTGTTACGAGACCTTCGCCAAACAGGTGCTCGGCATCCGGGCCGACGACCGGGTCTTCTCCGCCGCCAAGCTCTTCTTCGCATACGGGCTTGGCAACGCCGGCTACTTCCCGCTCGGCGCCGGCGCGCAGAGCGTGCTCTACCCCCATCGCCCCACGCCGGAGGGTGTCTTCGACGTCATCGCGCGCCGGCGCCCCACGCTCTATTTCGGCGTGCCCACCCTCTACGCCGGCATGCTCGCCATCAAGGATGCCGAGAAGCGCTGGGATCTCTCCTCGCTGCGCCTCTGCGTGTCGGCGGGCGAGGCGCTGCCCGAGGAGATCTACAAGCGCTGGCAGGACCGCTTCGGCGTGGAGATCATCGACGGCATCGGCACCACGGAGATCCTGCACATCTTTCTGTCCAATCGACCGGGCGCGGTGCGGCCGGGCTCCTCGGGGCTGCCCGTGCCGGGCTACGAGGCGATCATCGTGGACGACGACGGGCGTCCGGTGCCGAAGGGCGAGATCGGCAACCTGCGCGTGAAGGGCGATTCCACGATGGCGTTCTACTGGAACAAGCACGACAAGACGAAGGACACGCTCTTCGGCCACTGGATCCAGACGGGCGACAAGTACTACCAGGACGAGGACGGCTACTACTGGTTCGCGGGTCGCGCCGACGACATGCTCAAGGTGGGGGGCATCTGGGTATCACCGGTGGAAGTCGAGGGGACGCTCATCAAGCATCCCGCCGTCCTCGAGGCGGCGGTGGTGGGACACGAGGATACCGATCGCCTCGTGAAGCCGAGGGCCTTCGTCGTCCTCAAGGACGCCGCCGCCGGTGAGCCCGCGCTCGCCGAGGAGCTGAAGGCCTTCGTGAAGGACAAGATCGCGCCCTACAAGTATCCGCGCTGGGTCGAGTTCGTCAGCGAGCTGCCGAAGACGGCGACGGGCAAGATCCAGCGGTTCAAGCTGCGGACCTGAGGCTGCCGTGTTCGACCCCGCCCTGGAGACATTGCCGCCCGCCCGCCTGCGCGCCCACCAGTGGCGCCGCTTCACGGCGATGGCGCGCGAGCTGGACGCCAATCCTTTCTATCGCGGCAAGTGGCGCGCGGCGGGCCTGCGTAACCCCGAGGATCTGCGCGGCTGGGACGACTTCGCGCGCCTGCCCTTCACGCGCAAGGCCGAGTTCGTCGAGGACCAGGCGGCGCACGGCCCCTTCGGCACGAACCTGACCTATGCGCGGGAGCGATACGTGCGCGTGCACCAGACCTCCGGCACGAGCGGCACGCCCCTGCGCTGGCTGGACACCCAGGCCTCGTGGGAATGGTGGGCGCGGTGCTGGGGCTTCGTGCTGGCGGCTGCCGGTGTCACGCCGGGCGATCGCGTGTACTTTCCGTTCTCGTTCGGCCTCTTCATCGGTTTCTGGGCGGGCTTCGAGGGCGCGCGCGCGCTCGGCGCGCTGGCGATTCCCGGCGGCGGCCAGGACAGCCTCACGCGGCTGGCGAGCATGGAGGCGCTCGGCGCCACCGTGCTCGTGTGCACACCCTCCTACGCCCTGCATCTCATGGAGACCGCCCGTGAGCGCGGGATCGATCTCACCAGGCTGCCCGTGCGGCTCACCGTGCACGCGGGCGAGCCCGGCGCGGGCATCCCCGCCGTGCGTGCGCGCATCGAGACGGGCTGGGGCGCGCGCGCCTTCGATCACGCGGGCATGACGGAGATGGGCGCGTACGGCTACGAGTGCGTGGCGCAGGCGGGGCTGCACGTCAACGAGTCGGAGTTCATCGCGGAGGTCATCGATCCCGCCAGCGGCGCCGCCGCCGCGGAGGGCGAGCTGGTGTTGACCAATCTGGGGCGGGTGGGCTCGCCCGTGGTCCGCTATCGCACCGGCGATCGCGTGCGGGTGGCGGCGCCGGCGTGCGTCTGCGGGCGCACCTTCGTGCGACTGGAGGGCGGGATCCTCGGCCGCCTCGACGACATGCTCATCGTGCGCGGCGTCAACGTCTTTCCCTCCGCCATCGAGGGTATCGTGCGGCGCTTTTCGGCCGTCGAGGAGTTCCAGATCGAAGTGTTCCGCGCCGCGGAGCTGGACGAGGTGCGCGTGCTCATCGAAGTGGCGGGCTCCGGAACGAGCGCCCGCGACGTCCAGCAGGCGCTGCGGGCGTCGCTCGGCATCCGCCTCGAAGTGTCCCTCGTGGAGCCTCGCACGCTACCGCGCTACGAGCTCAAGGCCCGTCGCGTCGTGCGCCGGTGCTGAGCAAGCGCGTCGTCGCTAGTCTCGACGGCCCGTGCGTTCGGCGGGGCGGGGTCGGGCTTCGGGGGTCCGGGGACCACGTGGATGGTGGCCGATTCGGACCGAGGGTGGCTGGGCTCCATCGACACGCCGACGTGCGGTCCTAGTTGAGAGGGAAACGGGTCCCGGACCCCCGAAGCCCGACCCCGCCCCGCCGAACGCACGGGCGGTGGAGTTCTCTTCTTTTGGGTTAGGGCGTCAGGGATTCGATGAGGGCGCGGTGGTTTGGGTAGC